>JAEWCA010000406.1 GCA_023390875.1 Actinomycetes bacterium | reverse complement strand
GTGCTCGGCGACGGCCGCGAGGTTGGCGTCGTTGTCGGTGAGGGTGGTCCAGTCGTGGCGGTCGCGCAGGCGGGCGGCGACGTCGGGGTTCATGAGGTCCCAGAACGGGTTGTCCCGGAAGGCGGTGCGACCGTCGCGGTCGACGGGTGCGGGGACGCCGACGGCGACGGCCAGCACGTCGCCGGGCGGTGTCGACGCGTCGGCGAGGGCGGCGAGGGCGGCGTCCTCGATGAGCGCGAGCCGGCGCTCGGGCGTGCCGTCGTCGGGGCCGACGGGCAGGACGGTGCGGGACAGCTCGTCGCCGCGCAGGTCGGTGACGGTGGCGCTGACGCGGTGCTGCCCGGCGTCGACGCCGATGACGACGCCGGCGCGGGCGTCGAACGCGTACCGGCGGGCGGGCCGGCCCTTCTCGCCCTCGCGCACGTTCTCGAGCTCGACGAGCCAGCCCCGCGCGATGAGCTCGTCGCACACGTCGTGGACGGTGGCGCGGGACAGGCCGGTGGCCTCGATCAACGCCGAGCCGGTGACCTCGTCGGCGTCCCACACGTGCTCCAGGACGAGCCGCGTGCTGACGTCGCGCAGCTGCCGCGACGACACCGGGATGCGCGCCACCTCTTGACCTCCTCCGCCGACGCCGTCACTCTAGTGCCACGAGTTAAATTTAAGCCCTACATCAAACCAGGGGGAACGCGTGACTGCTCTGTCGGTGCTCGGTGACACGACTGCGGGTCTGCCCCGCAAGGACGCCACGTGGTGGCGGCAGGCGGTCGTCTACCAGATCTACCCGCGCAGCTTCGCCGACTCGAACGGCGACGGGATCGGCGACCTGCCCGGCATCACGAGCAAGGTCGACTACCTGCGCGAGCTCGGCGTCGACGCCGTCTGGCTGAGCCCCTTCTACCCGTCGGCGCTCGCCGACGGCGGGTACGACGTCGACGACTACCGCGACGTCGACCCGCGCATCGGCACGCTCGCGCAGTTCGACGAGATGCGCGCCGCCCTGCACGCCGCGGGCATCCGGCTCATCGTCGACATCGTCCCCAACCACACGTCCAACCGGCACGTCTGGTTCCAGGAGGCCCTCGCCTCGCCGCCCGGGTCCCCGGCGCGCGAGCGCTACGTCTTCCGTCGTGGCCTCGGCGAGCACGGCGAGCTGCCGCCGAGCGACTGGACCGCGGCGTTCGGCGGCCCCGCGTGGGAGCCGGTCGGCGGCGGCGAGTGGTACCTGCACCTGTTCGCGCCCGAGCAGCCCGACCTCAACTGGGCGAACCCCGAGGTCCGCGAGGAGTTCCGCACCACGCTGCGATTCTGGGCCGACCGCGGGGTCGACGGCTTCCGCATCGACGTCGCGCACGCGCTCGCCAAGGACCTCACCGAGCCGCTGCCGACCCAGGCCGACCTCAAGGCCGACATCTGGGGCGGCGCGCACCCGCTCGAGGACCGCGACGAGGTGCACGACATCTACCGCGAGTGGCGCCAGGTGTTCAACGAGTACGACCCGCCCCGCACCGCGGTCGCCGAGGCGTGGGTGCCCGCGCACCGCCGCTCGCGCTACGCGTCGCCCGAGGGCCTCGGCCAGGCGTTCAACTTCGACCTCCTCGAGGCGACGTGGGACGGGCCGACGTTCGCGGAGATCATCGACAACAACCTCGCGCTGGCCCGCGAGTCCGGCGCGTCCTCCACGTGGGTGCTCTCCAACCACGACGTCGTGCGCCACGCGACGCGCTACGCGCTGCCCGACGGCACCGACCTCGAGGCCTGGCTCCGCCACGACGGCGCCGAGCCGCTACCGGACGAGGAGCGCGGCCGCCGTCGTGCCCGCGCCGCGACCCTGCTCACGCTGGCCCTGCCCGGCTCCGCGTACCTGTACCAGGGCGAGGAGCTGGGGCTGCCGGAGGTCGCGGACCTTCCCGCGGACGTGCTCCAGGACCCGACGTTCTTCCGCTCGGAGGGTGCGCAGAAGGGCCGCGACGGCTGCCGCGTGCCGCTGCCGTGGGCGTCGCACGGCCCGACGCTCGGGTTCGGCGACGAGCTCGCGCACCTGCCCGTCCCCGCCGACTTCGACCGGTTCGCCGTCGAGAGCCAGGAGGTCGACCCCGGCTCCACGCTCGGCTTCTACCGGCGTGCGCTCGCCGAGCGGCGGCGGCTGCAGACCGGCGAGACCCTCGAGTGGGTGAAGAACGTGCCCGCGACGGTGGTCGCCTTCACGCGACCGGGCGGCTGGACGTCCGTCACGAACTTCGGCACGACGCCGGTGCCGCTGCCGGCGGGTCGGGTGCTCGTGGCGAGCTCCCCGGTCGACGGGCGCGAGGTGCCCCCGGAGACGACGGTCTGGCTGCAGCAGGACGGCCAGGACGGTACCGAGCAGGACGGCTGATCGAGTCCGGGCGGGCGCTGCGACTGCGGCGCCCGTCCGAAGGCGGCGGCACCCACCGCCGTCGGGCGACACCCGATGGGAGACGACGCTGTGCCCAGATTCCGGACCTCACGATCACCCGCGCCCCCGTCCGAGGGGCTCATGGCACCACTGCTGTCCCACGAGCTGAGCCGTCGCAGCTTCCTGCGCGGCGCCGCCGCGGCGGGCGCGGGCCTGGCGCTCGCCTCGTGCGCGCGACCGTCCGGCTCGGCACCCACGGAGATCGTGTTCTTCCAGTCGAAGCCCGAGGTGATCGGGTACTTCGACGACCTCATCGACCAGTTCCACCAGACCCAGGACAGGGTCCGGGTCCGGCACGACTTCACGTCGAACCTGGCCGGCTCGTTCGTGCGGGAGACGCCGCCCGACATCGGGTGCCTCAACTACAACTTCGAGATCTCCCGCTACGTCGAGCGCGGCGCGCTGAGCGACCTGAGCGACCTGCCGGAGGCGAAGCGGATCCGCCCCGACCTGCAGCCGCTCATCGACGTCACGGCGACCTACCCGAACCGCACGAGCGTGCTCCCGTACTCGCTCATGGCGGCGGCCGTGCTCTACAACCGCACGATCTTCGCGCAGCACGGCGTGCAGGTGCCGACCACGTGGGACGAGTTCCTCGGTGTGTGCGACACCCTCGAGGCCGCCGGTGTCACGCCCATCTACAGCACGTTCAAGGACCCGTGGACGATCGCGCAGGGGCCGTTCGACTACTCGGTCGGCGGCACGGTCGACACCACGAAGTTCTTCAACCAGCTCAAGCGGCAGGGCACCGAGGTGGGGCCGGGGTCGCCGGTGTCGTTCGAGAAGCAGTTCCTCTCGCCCGTCGAGCAGATGCAGCAGATCGTGACGTACTCGCAGGAGAACGCCGCGAGCCGCGGGTACGGCGACGGGAACCTCGCGTTCGCGAAGGGCGAGGCGGCGATGTACCTGCAGGGGCCGTGGGCGATCGGGGAGATCGCCAAGACGAGCCCGGACCTCGACGTCGGCGCGTTCCCGCTGCCCATGACGGACGACCCGACCGACCGCAAGGTGCGGGTCAACATCGACCTCGCGCTGTGGATCCCGGAGGGCTCCCGGAAGAAGGAGGCGGCCCGCGAGTTCCTGCAGTTCCTCATGCGGCCCGACGTCATCGACGCGTACAACGCGCACGCGCTCGGCTTCGGCGTGACGACGGACGCGACGCCCGTCACCAACCCGACGCTCGTCGAGCTCAAGGAGTACTACGACCGCGCGGACTTCTACGTCGGCGCCTCGCAGCTGGTCCCGCAGTCGATCCCGCTGCAGAACTACACGCAGTCGCTCGCCGCCGGCGACCCTCCCGAGCCCGTGCTGCGCACGCTCGACGCCGACTGGCGCCGGCTGGCCTACCGCTCCTGACCACCCGAACGGAGACCCCTCATGGCTACAGCAGCCGTCACCCGGGCGCCGGGCCGCGACGTCGCGGCACCCGCGCTCGTCAGGACGCGGAGGCCGCGCGCCTCCCTGACGTTCTACCTGTTCCTGCTCCCGTCGCTCCTGCTGTTCACGCTGGCCATCACGCTGCCGGCGATCATGGGCATCACGCTGAGCTTCACCAACTCCGTCGGCTTCGGCGAGTTCCAGTTCACCGGCCTGACCAACTACGTCGCGCTGTTCTCGGACCCCGCGATCCGCGCGTCGTACGCGTTCACGATCGGGTTCGCGCTCGTCACCGTGGTGCTCGTCAACGCCGTGGCGTTCCTGCTGGCCGTCGGCCTGACCGCGAAGATCCGGGCGAAGATCGCCCTGCGCGCGGTGTTCGTGCTGCCCATGGTCATCTCGGGCATCGTCATCGCGTACGTCTTCAACTTCCTGTTCTCGAACTCGCTGCCGCAGCTCGGGCAGGCGGTCGGCATCACGGCGCTCGAGACCAGCCTGCTCGCCAACCCGAACCTGGCGTGGGTCACGATCGTCATCGTCACGGCGTGGCAGGCGATCCCGAGCGCGCTGCTCATCTACATCGCGGGCATCCTGTCGATCCCGGGCGAGGTGTACGAGGCGGCGTCGATGGACGGTGCGACGGCCGTGCGGCGGCTGTTCTCGATCACGCTGCCGCTCGTCGCGGGCTACGTCGTGATCAACATGGTCATCGGCTTCAAGAACTACCTGAACGCCTACGACATCATCGTCGGCCTCACCAACGGCGGTCCCGGCACGGCGACCCGCAGCATCGCCATGACGATCTTCTCCGGCTTCACCGGCGGCGACTACGCGTACCAGATGGCCAACGCGACGATCTTCTTCCTCATCGCCGTCGTCCTGGCCGTGCTCCAGCTGCGCCTCACTCGCGGAAGGAACGCGTTCTGATGACTGCCCAGACGCTGCTCACCACCACGCCCGGCCAGGTGCCGGTCCGCCGCCGCCGTCGCTTCGGCGCCAGCGGTGACCGCCCGAGCTGGGGCGCGACGATCACGCTCGTCGTCTGCTCGCTCGCCGTGTTCGTCCCGCTGTACGCGACGCTGACGATGGCGTTCAAGACGACGGCGCAGTCGGTCGACGGCCAGGTGTTCTCGCTGCCGTCCCCGCTGAGCGTCGACGGGTTCGTCCAGGCGTGGAACCTCACGAACTTCCCCCGCGGGTTCGCCATCTCGGTGTTCGTCACCGCCGTCACGGTGGTCGGCACCGTGATGCTCGCGGCGTTCGCGGCGTACGCGATCGCCCGCAACTGGGACCGCCGGCTGTTCCGCTGGTCGTTCTTCTACCTGCTCGCGGCGATGTTCCTGCCGTTCCCGGTGCTGGCCCTGTCGCAGGTCAAGCTCACGGGCATGGTCGGGCTCGCGAACCCGGTCGGCGTCGCGATCCTGCACGTCATGTTCCAGCTGTCGTTCAGCGTGCTGCTGTTCACGGCGTTCATCCGGGGCCTGCCCGAGGAGCTCGAGGAGAGCGCCCGCCTCGACGGCGCGACCACGTGGATGGTGTTCCGGCACGTGGTGTTCCCGATGATGGCGCCCATGAGCGCGACGGTCGCGATCTTCGCGTTCCTCGCGTCGTGGAACGACTTCATGATGCCGTCGCTCATCACGGCGAACTCGACGCTGCAGACGCTGCCGGTGCTGCAGAACATCTTCCAGACGCAGTTCAGCAGCAACTACAACGTCGCGTTCGCGTCGTACCTCATGGCGATGGCGCCCGCGATCATCGTCTACCTGTTCACGCAGCGCTGGGTGATGGCCGGCGTGACGCAGGGGGCGATCAAGTAGCAGGTCAGCCCAGGCCGAACACCACGGGGGCCGCCGTCGCGCCGGCGACAGCGAACGCGAGGGAGTAGGTCCCGGCCCCGGGCGCGGGCAGCCCGTCCGGGCACCCCGCGGCCGACCGGATCCTGTTCCACGCGAGCTGCTGGGCGTCGGCGCCGCCGGGGCCGGGCGCGAGCAGCAGCGACTTGGTCTCGGTGCCGGCGGCGACGCAGTCCTGGTTCGACCAGACGCGGTCGTCGCCCGACGTCACGACGATCTGCCGGTGCGCTTCGCCCGCGTCGACCAGGCACGGCTCGGTGCCGGTGTTGGTGATCGTGAGGGCGAACGCCGGGTTGACGCCCGCGGGGAACGACTCGGCCGCCGCGGCGACCGTGAGCGCGAGATGGTCGGGCGTGCACTCGGGGATACCGCCCGTGGTGCTCGCCTTGGTCTGGCCGGGCGTCGTCTCGGTCGCCGTCGTCTCGGTCGCCGTCGTCTCGGTCGCGGCCGCGGCCGGCGTGCCTCCGCCGCCCGAGTCACGACCCGCGACGAGCCAGACGACGAGCACGATCGCGAGCAGCGGGAGGCCGAGCACGACGAACCGGCGCACCCAGTAGACGCGTGCGGGCAGCCGCCCGCCGGGTCGTGCCTGGCTCATCGGTCCCCCCGTCGTGTCACCGTCCCGGTCCGCTGCGGCCCCGTCGACGCGCGACCACCCTAGGTCGGCGGCAGCGGGCGGGTCC
>JAEWCA010000396.1 GCA_023390875.1 Actinomycetes bacterium | reverse complement strand
GTGGTGGCGGGGTGCGGGACCTCGGTCCGTCCGTGCTCGGCCGCGCCCCCCGCGGGCGGCCGTTGCTGTGTCATGCGATGGGTGCGACCGTCCTGGTCAGAGCGCGTCGTCGCCGTGCTCACCGGTGCGGACGCGGGCCACATCCTCGACCGGCACGACCCAGACCTTGCCGTCGCCGATCTTGCCGGTCTGCGCCGCCTTGATGACGACCTCCGTGACGCCGTAGGCGTCCTCGTCGGCCACCAGCACGTCGATCTTGACCTTCGGCACGAGGTCCACCGTGTACTCCGCACCGCGGTAGACCTCGGTGTGGCCGCGCTGCCGGCCGTAGCCGCTCGCCTCGCTCACCGTCAGGCCGCGCACACCGGCCGCCTCGAGGGCCGACTTCACGTCGTCCAGCCGGTGCGGCTGGATGACCGCCGTCACGAGCTTCGTCATCAGTTCACCTCCGTCAGGACCCGGGAACCGTCCAGGGTCTCGTACGCCGTCTCGCCGTGCACTGCCAGGTCGATGCCGGAGACCTCGTCCTCCTCGCTCACCCGCAGGCCGGTCACGGCCTTGAGGATGAGGCCGATGACGTACGTCATCACGAAGGAGAACACCACGGCGAACGCGGCGACCACGATCTGCGAGATCAGCTGGGTCACACCGCCACCGTAGAAGAGACCGCTCTGCGCGCCGTCCGGGTACCACGCACCCTGCTTGTTGGTGGCGAGGAACCCGATGAGGACGGTGCCGGTGATGCCACCGACGAGGTGGACGCCGACCACGTCGAGCGCGTCGTCGAAGCCGAACTTGAACTTGAGGCCGACGGCCAGGGCGCAGGCGACACCGGCGATCGCGCCGATCGCGATGGCACCGAACGAGTCGACGGCCGCGGCGGCGGGCGTGATGGCGACCAGACCGGCGACGACACCCGAGGCGGCACCGAGCGACGTGGCGTGCCCGTCGCGGACCTTCTCGGTGAGGAGCCAGGTGATCATCGCGACGCAGGTGGCGACGAACGTGTTGATCCAGGCGCGACCCGCGGTGCCGTCAGCCGCACCCTCGGAGCCGGCGTTGAAGCCGAACCAGCCGACCCACAGCAGCGCGGCGCCGAGCATCACGTACGGCAGGTTGTGCGGGCGGATCGGGGACGTCGGCCAGCCCTTGCGGCGGCCGAGCAGGATCGCGAGCGCCAGGCCCGCGGCACCGGCGTTGATGTGGACGACCGTGCCACCGGCGAAGTCGATCGGGGTCGACAGCCACTCGGAGACCTTGCCGCCGATGCCGAGGAAGCCGCCGCCCCACACCATGTGGGCCATCGGGAAGTACACCGCGGTCACCCAGATCACGGTGAACGCGACCCACGAGCCGAACTTGATCCGGTCCGCGATCGCCCCCGAGATGAGGGCCACCGTGATCACCGCGAACGTCGCCTGGAACGCGACCACGACGAGGGCGGGGACACCGGTCGCCGCCAGCAGGCTCTTGTCGTCCGTCAGACCGACCAGGCCGAAGTACTCGAACGGGCTGTCGACGAACTGCCCGATGCCGGTGGTGTGCCCGCCGAACGTCATCGAGTACCCGTACAGCACCCAGACCAGGCCGACCGTCCCCGCGGCGATGAAGTTCATCATCAGCATGTTGAGGACGGACTTGCCGCGGACCATGCCGCCGTAGAAGAACGCCAGGGCCGGCACCGTCATCATGAGGACGATCACGGCGGAGATGAGCATCCACGCCGTGTTGCCGGAGTCCAAGGTGAAGTCCATCTTTCGCTTCTCCACTCCCCGACCGGGCGGCCGGACGGGGACAACATTCGGGGAGGCGAGTTACTCACGGACGCGTCACGCGTTACGGGCGTGTGACAAGGCGCACATCCGTGTAAACAGTCCGTTTCGGCCTGGTCGTTCGTCCAGGCGTCAGCCCTGCAGGATGCCGTCGACGAACTCCTCGGGGTCGAACGGCGCCAGGTCGTCCGGCCCCTCGCCAAGGCCCACGAGCTTGACGGGCACGCCGAGCTCGCGCTGGACGGCCACGACGATGCCGCCCTTGGCGGTGCCGTCGAGCTTCGTCAGGACGATGCCGGTCACGCCGGCGACCTCGCCGAAGACGCGCGCCTGGTTGAGGCCGTTCTGGCCCGTCGTCGCGTCGAGCACCAGGAGCACCTCGGCGAGCGGCGCCTCGCGCGTGAGGACGCGCGTGATCTTGCCGAGCTCGTCCATGAGGCCCGCCTTGTTCTGCAGGCGGCCCGCGGTGTCGACGAGCACGACGTCGACCCCCTCGGCGCGCCCCTGCTTGGCGGCGTCGAACGCGACCGCGGCCGGGTCGGCGCCGTCGCGGTCCGAGCGGACCGTGTGCACCCCGACGCGCGAGCCCCACGTCTGCAGCTGGTCGGCGGCCGCGGCGCGGGACGTGTCGGCCGCGCCCAGCAGCACCGTGCGGTCCTCCGCGACGAGCACGCGGGCGAGCTTGCCGACCGTCGTGGTCTTGCCCGTGCCGTTGACGCCGACGACGAGCACGACCGCCGGCACGTGCGACCCGTCCGCCGCGGTCGCCGGCGTCGTGCTCAGCGAGCGGTCGAGGGACGGGTCGACGAGCGCGAGCAGCTGCTCGCGGAGCAGCGCGCGGACCTGGGCGGGCTCGCGCAGGCCCTCGACCCGCACCCGGGTGCGCAGGGCCTCGATGAGGTCGGACGTCGGACCGGCGCCGACGTCGGCGAGCAGGAGCGTCTCCTCGAGCTCGTCCCAGTCGTCCTCCGCGAGGTGGTCGCGGGACAGCACCGCGAGCAGCCGCGTGCCGAGCGGCGAGCCGGAGCGCGCGAGGCGGTCACGCAGCCGCGCGAGGCGTCCGGCGGCGGGCGCCGGCACCTCGATCGACGGCAGGACGTCGAGCTCGGGAGTGCCGAGGCCGCTCTCGGCGGGCGGTGCCTCGGCCTGCTCCGGCAACGTGTCGAGCGTGCCCACGCCCGCGGTGGGCGGGACGTCCACGCCGCGCGGCGACTCGTCGTCGTCGGGCGCCGCGGCCGGGGTGGGGACGCGCTCGATCGTCGGCGCGGGCGCCGAGGTCGAGGTGTCGTCGCCCGAGCGGCGGCGCGAGACGAACAGCGTGACGACGGCCGCGACGAGCGCGATCGGCACACCGGCGGCCAGGAGCGTGGTCAGGGCATCGGAGTTCACACGCACAGTCTGGCCGCGTGCGGGGTGAGGACGCGAACCCGGTCGGCTCTCCGGACCCGCGCGACCCTGCGCGGCGCGCGCGGGCCGGTGGCACCGGGCCCGGCCGACGTGATTCGTTTCGGCCGTGTCGGCCGGTGCGGGCGCGTGCGTACGGTCACGTCGCGACGGCCCCGGCCTCGCCGGGGACAGCGCTGTCCACGAGGCTGTCCAGGAGGTCAGCATGACCAGCACGCACCGCGCCACCCACCTGGCCCTCCGGCACAGGGGCGATCAGCAGGCCCACCACCGACGCAGCACGGCAGGACGCGTGCGCCTGACCGTCGCCGCGCTCGTCGTCGTGGTCCTCGCCGGCACGCTCGGTCTGGCCACGGCCCTGGGCGCCACGGCCGCGACCGTGGACCCGAACGCCTGGTACGTGCTCGTCAGCCGCAAGAGCGACAAGGTCCTCGACGTGCCCGGGGCCACCGGCGACGGGTCGCCGCTCGTGCAGACGACGCGGACCGATGCGGCGAGCCAGCAGTTCCGGCTCGTCCCCGTCGGGGACGGCTGGTACGAGCTGCACCACCGCGCGTCGGGCAAGGTCGTCGACCTGTGGGAGTGGAGCACCGCCGAGGGCGCGTCGTTCCGCCTGTTCGCCGACCTCGACGGCGCCAACCAGCGGTTCCGCCTCGCCGACCAGTCCGGCTACGTCCGGCTGCTCAACCGGCACTCCGGCAAGGCGCTGCAGGTCGCGGGCGCCTCGACCGCGCAGGGCGCGGCGATCGTCCAGGGCACGGACACGAAGTCGTACCACCAGCAGTGGGCGCTGGCGAAGGTCGGCAGCGGCGGCAGCACGCCCACGCCGACGCCCAGCGCGTCCCCGTCGTCGCCCGGCACCCCCTCGTGGCCGAGCGCGACCGGACAGCAGCACGTCTCTCGACCATCTCCGTGAGCGGCACGTTCGACGGCGGGCTCGTGCGGTACTACGGCCTCTCGTCGAGCGGGCAGGACGAGTCGCAGCCGCCCATGTTCCGGCTCGCCGACGGCGCGGTCCTCACGAACGTCATCCTCGGGTCGGGGGCGGGTGACGGGGTGCACTGCGCCGGCACGTGCACGCTGCAGAACGTCTGGTGGGAGGACGTCGAGGAGGACGCCGCGACGCTCAAGGGCAGCTCGCCGTCGCAGGTGATGACCGTCGACGGGGGCGGTGCGCGCCACGCGTCCGACAAGGTGTTCCAGCACAACGGCCCGGGCACGTTCGTCATCCGCAACTTCCAGGCGGCCGACATCGGCAAGCTCTACCGCTCGTGCGGGAACTGCTCGTCGCAGTACGCGCGCACCGTGGTCGTGCAGGGCGTCACCGTGACCGCGCCCGCAAAGACGCTCGTCGGCATCAACTCGAACCTCGGGGACCGGGCGACGCTGTCCGGCGTCACGATCGTGGACGACGCGTCACGCAAGGTCGTCATCTGCGAGGAGTACCGGGGCGTGACCTCGGGTGAGCCGACGAAGATCGGCGCGGGTCCGAGCGCGGCGTGCGGGTACTCGCCCTCGGCGGTCGTCTACCGGTGACGGCGCCGGGGCCGACGACGCCCGGGGTCAGCGGTAGACGTCAGCGGTGGACGTCAGCAGTCGACGCCAGCAGTGGACCTCAGCCGGGCACGTCAGCCGTGACGGCGCAGCGGGATGGCGCGGGCCGCCTTGTCGCGCGCACGCGCCAGGCCGGCCGAGAGGTCGTCGACGTGCAGGTAGCCCTCGCCCTGCTCGGCCGTGGCGCGCAGGAACTCGGCGAGCGACAGGTCGACGGGCTCGGCCTCGGCCGCCTCGGCGGCCGCGAGCTGGTCCGGCGCGGGGTGCCGACGCGCCCGCAGGCCCCGACGGAACGCCTGCCAGGGCGACTCGTCGTCGCGTCGCTCGTCCGCGTCCGACGTGCTCGCGACGAGCAGGACGACGGCCGCCACCGCGAGGGCGACGAGGATGGCGATCACGACGGGCAGCACGCGTCCAGTCTCGTCCGTACGCCGCGACGGCGCCGCCCCGGCGCCGGGTTCCCACCCACTCCCACACACGATCTTCACGCCCGGCGTCGGCGGGCGGCGAGGACGGTGCCCGGTCCGAGCGGCGACCGGTCGGCTCAGGCGGTCTCGCGCATGCGCTGGCTCACGACGGTGGTCACACCGTCACCCCGCATGGTCACGCCGTACAGCGCGTCGGCGATCTCCATCGTGCGCTTCTGGTGCGTCACGACGATGAGCTGGGAGTCCTCCTGCAGCTCGCGGAAGATCTCCAGGAGCCGTCCCAGGTTCGCGTCGTCGAGCGCCGCCTCGACCTCGTCCATGACGTAGAACGGGCTGGGCCGCGCCTTGAAGATCGCGACGAGCATCGCGACCGCCGTCAGCGAGCGCTCACCGCCGGACAGCAGCGACAGCCGCTTGACCTTCTTGCCAGCCGGGCGTGCCTCGACGTCGATGCCGGTCGTCAGCATGTCGTCGGGGTCGGTCAGCACGAGCCGGCCCTCCCCGCCCGGGAACAGCCGCGGGAAGACGCTGTCGAACGCCGCCGCGGTGTCGCGGTACGCGTCGGCGAACACCTGCTCCACGCGCTCGTCGATCTCCTTGACGATCTCGAGCAGGTCCGTCCGGGACTTCTTGAGGTCCGCGAGCTGGTCGACGAGGAACTTGTGCCGCTCCTCGAGCGCGGCGAACTCCTCGAGCGCGAGCGGGTTCACGCGCCCGAGCAGCGACAGCGCGCGCTCGGCGGCTCGCAGGCGCTTCTCCTGCTGCTCGCGCACGTACGGCACGTGCGTCGGCGCGTCGGGGTCGGGCTCGGTCCCGGGCGGCACGACGACGGGCACGTCCTGGTGCGGCCCGAACTCCTCGAGCAGCACGGCCGGGTCGAGCCCGAGCTCCTCGACCGAGCGCGCCTCGAGCTGCTCGATGCGCAGCCGCTGCTGCGTGCGCGCGACCTCGTCGCGGTGCGCGACGTCCGTCAGGCGCGCGAGCTCGGCCGCCTGCTGCTCGGCCTGCACACGCA
>JAEWCA010000177.1 GCA_023390875.1 Actinomycetes bacterium | reverse complement strand
GTCGGCCGCCGGCCGCGGCGGCCGGCACCCCGTGCGTGCACGTGTCGCTGGCGTCGATGCCGGGCGGACGGGCGTGCGGCGGTGCTCGTCGCGTTCGACGCGGACGCATCCCACCGGCTGCTTCGGTCGTGTCCTGGTAGGACGTTGACACCGGTCGCGGCGCCGCGCATCCGGAAGGCCGCCATCGCGCGCCGAGGAGCGACTGTCGAGAGGCTCGACCGAGTGCTCCGATTCGAGCGGCGGCGTCCTGTGGCTGCTAGCCCGCTCGATGTTCGCGGGCGTTCGGATGAGGAGGCCGACGATCGGCTCCCCTGCTCGCGCGCCGACGCGGCTGCGGGTGGTCCGCCGTCATCACACGCGCCCCTGCGGACGCCAGCCGGTGACCGGCCAGATGTGAAAGCTGGGGCCCACGCAGCACTACGGCGTCGGCGGGACCCGCAGACCGAGGTCGTGCAGCTCCAGGGACGCCAAGGCGCGCACGACGTCGGGGTCGCGACGGCGCCATGCGTCCGCCGGGTCGTCGCTGACGTGGGCGAGCGCGCGGACCGGCTGCGTCGCCAGCGCCCGCAGGGCGAACAGGTCGAGGCCCGCCGCCGAGTCGAGGATCCGCGCCGCCGCCCGCGCCCGCCTGACGAACCGCACGCGCACCACGAGCCACGCGACGACGACCAGCAGGAGCGGGAGGCCGGCCACGACCACGCCTGTCACCAGCGCCAGGTGCTCGGCCCCGTGCTGGACCTCGACGCCCGCCTGCGCGATGGAGTCCGCAGCTCCGCCGGCAGCGTCGAACGGGGAGCGCACGTCGTCGCCGACCAGCGGCACGCGCGCGACCGTCTCGCCGGCCGACCCGAGGCTGTCGGACAGCGAGGACCCGGCGTCCTCGAGCGTGCGGCCAGGCGCGGCGAGCCGGCCGACCACGGCATGCACCCACAGCCCTGTGCGCACGCACGCGACGGCCCACACGAGGACGAACAGGTCGGCGGCGAGCTGCCGAGAACGGCGCCACGAGGTCTGCGCATAGAGCGTCACGGCGGACATCCTGGCGCGGCACCCGTCCGCCCGCCCCCGCTCCAGCCAGCTCGGGCTCGGGCACGGTGGGCAGCTCGACAGTGACGACGTGAGGCGTGGTCAGACCATCGACGGCTTGCCTCTCGACAGACATGTCGAGAGGCACCGCAGATCGAACCACTCCGAGGGTGCCTCCTTGGCCGACGCGCGCATCCGCACGATGCTGGGTCCGTCGGGGGCCCTACTCACCGTGCTGCGCCTCGATGAGATCGAGGTCGCGGACGCAGAAGCGGTGGTGCTCGAAGGTCTCGCGGAGCACCGTGCCGAGGCACTGCCGCACCGAACGCCCCCGGGCGTACGGCGGCCAGACGTCGTCGTCGGGCACCGGCGCTCGCGCTGCGAGCTGCTCGACGGTGAGCTCGTCGAGCCAGGCCTCGAGCTCGGCCGCCTGGGCGTCACGCACGCTCACCACCTCGTCGAGGGTCGGATCGAGCGAGAGGTCCAGCCCGTGCGCTCCCCGGTAGGGCTCGACGACGTTCCCGATGCCCATCGGCGTGAACAGCTCCGTCGAGCCCAGGCAGCAGCGGCGGAACCACGAGTCGTGGACGAAGACCAGGTGGCGCATCGTCTGCACCGCCGACCACTCGTCGTTCACGCTGCGACGCTCGATGCCGGGCGTACGGCGGATGCGCTCGATCGTGGCCGCCCAGCCGGCGTGGAGCCGGCGCGCTGCCTCGCGCAGATCGGCAGGGTCCTCGGAGCGGATCAGCACCCGCACCGGATGACGCCGGTCGAGCTCTGCCTCGACGTACTCGGTGACCTCGACACCGTTCACCACGAGGTTGGTGACCAGCCCGTCGATCACGGCATCCTGCATGACGACCCCGATCAGGCGTGCCCCGGTCAGATCGCACTCGCGGAACTCCGCACCGTGCAGATCCTCGTCGACGAACCGCGTCATGCTGCGCACACTAGGTCCGAGCACCGACACGCCAGCCACGACGGGAGCCGTGGAGGAGGGGCAAGACGAGGACCACGGCGACGACGTCGAGACGCGGGTGGTCGATGATGCCGGGCACGGGGCGCGACCCCCCTCGCAGGTGTCCATGCACGACAGATCGACTGCGCTCGATCGACGTACTCACCCGGCGACGGCCTCCGCAACGATCTGAACGAGCAGCCGGTCGCGGGCCTCCTCGTGGGCCGTGATCGTGACGACCGCATCGCCGCTCGTGGGTAGGTACACGTACTGTCCGTAGAGCCCGTCAAGGCGCCAGCCGTCGCCGGGGCCTTCCCACACGCCGACGCCGTAGCGCGACGAGCCTTCGCCCCAACCCGTGGCGACCCAGCTCGAGTGCATGGCATCGATCCAGGAGTCACTGACGATCCGATGCCCGTGCCAGCTCCCTCGGTCGCGGAGCACACGACCGATTCGCGCGAGCTCCTCAGTTCGCAGCTCCAGGCCGCTGCCCGCCACGATCCAACCCTGTGGGCATCGATGCCACTGCGGATTGTGGATGCCGAGCGGGTCGAACAACCGCGGCAGGAGCCAGTCGCGCACGTCGCCGACGACCGAGCCCAGCATGCGCATCGCGACGTAGGTGCTGGCGTCGGAGTACTGGAACACCGCGCCAGGCCCCCTCGTGGGGCGGCGCAGCATCTCCTGGGCGAGATCGGGCCAGGGGACGACGTGGCTGCCGAACCACTCGAAGTCGATGCCGCTCGTCATGGTCAGCAGATGGCGCAGGGTCACCGCTTCGACGCCAGCCCCAAGATGCATCGTCGGCAGCAGCTCCGCGGCTCGTGTCTCCATCGACAGGAGCCCTTCGTCGACGGCGATCCCCGCCGCCAGCGCGCTCACGCCCTTCGAGACGGAGTAGAGGTTCACGCGATCATCGCTGCGCCAGCGGTGCTGCGCCTCGTCATCGCCGATGAGAACATGCACGCCGTAAGCGGCCAGCTTCGCCGCGTCGATCGCCGTGACGATCCGATCGAGGACGGACGCTGCTGAAGCCATCCCGTGAGGCTATCCGGTGCCTTGCGCTCACCAACGCGCCAGTCCTGCACGTGCGCGACCGACGAGCTGCTCGCGCTGCTCGCGGCGTACGGGCACAAGCGGGTAGCTCGGCAGGCTGCCGCGTGTCGGCGACGCCTGAAAACTGACCCCGTGGCGACGGATGAAAACGGACCCCCTCGGCGACGCTGAGGAGGGTGATGACCGTGGAGGACTGGGCGGAGATCCGGCGGCTGCATCGGGTCGAGGGCATGGCGATCAAAGCGATCGCGCGTCGGCTGTCGGTCTCGAGGAACGCGGTGCGCCGCGCGCTGGCCCGGGACGTCCCACCGAAGTACGAGCGCCCGGCGAGGGGCTCGTTGGTCGACGCGGTCGAGTCGCAGGTCCGCGCGCTGCTCGCGGCGTGCCCGAGCATGCCGGCCACGGTGATCGCGCAGCGGATCGGCTGGACCCACTCCTTGACGGTCCTGAAGGACCGGGTCCGGGTGCTGCGCCCGTACTACCTGCCGCCCGACCCGGCGACGCGCACCAGCTACAAGCCCGGGCACCGCCTGCAGTGCGACCTGTGGTTCCCGCCGGTCGACGTCCCGCTCGGCGCCGGGCAGGTCGGGTCCCCGCCGGTGCTGGTGATGGTCGCGGGCTACTCGCGGATGACGTTCGCGGTCATGCTGCCCTCCCGGCAGGCGCCCGACCTGATCGCCGGGCACTGGCTGCTGCTGAGCGCGATGGGCGCCGTCCCGCGCGAGCTGGTCTGGGACAACGAGGCCGCCGTCGGGTCCTGGCGGGCCGGGCGCCCGAAGCTGACCGAGGACTTCGAGGCGTTCCGCGGCTGTCTCGGCATCGGGGTCCACCAGTGCCGGCCGCGCGACCCGGAGGCCAAGGGGCTGGTCGAGCGCGCGAACCAGTACTTGGAGACCTCGTTCCTGCCCGGGCGCACGTTCACCGGCCCGAGCGACTTCAACGCCCAGCTGGCCGACTGGTTGCCGCTGGCGAACCGGCGCAAGCATCGGGCGCTGGGCTGCCGGCCGGTCGACCGCTGGGTCGTCGACCGCGACGCGATGCTCACCCTGCCCCCGGTGGCCCCTGCGCTGGGCTGGCGTGAGCGGGTCCGGCTGCCGCGGGATCACTACGTTCGCCTGGGCTCCAACGACTACTCCGTCGACCCGGTCGCGGTCGGTCGGTTCGTCGACGTGCTCGCCGACATGCATCAGGTCACGGTCCGCCTCGGGTCGAAGGTTGTCGCGGTCCACGACCGGTGTTGGGCACGCTGGCAGACGATCACCGACCCGGCTCACAAGGCCGCCGCGCTGGCGATGTCCGCCGCTGCGGCCCACCGTCCGCCGGCGCCGCCCGCCGACGAGGTCGAGCAGCGGGACCTGGGCGCCTATGACGCCGCGTTCGGCCTGACCGAGGTCGCCTGATGCCCACCACCAAGGCCCCGGCCCGGGACGTGTCCAGCGAGCTCGCGTTCCTGACCCGCGCACTGAAGGCCCCGACCCTGCGCGACGCCGTCGACCGGCTCGCCGAACGCGCCCGGGCTGAGTCCTGGACCCACGAGGAGTTCCTCGCCGCCTGCCTGCAACGCGAAGTCGCCGCCCGCGAGTCGCACGGCGGGGAGGGACGCATCCGCGCCGCCCGGTTCCCGGCCCGCAAGTCGCTCGAGGACTTCGACTTCGAACACGCCCGCGGACTGGGCCGCGACCAGATCGCCCACCTCGGGACCCTGGACTTCGTCACCGCCCGCGAGAACGTCGTCTTCCTCGGACCGCCCGGCACCGGCAAGACCCACCTTGCGACCGGCATCGCGGTCCGCGCCTGCCAAGCCGGCCACCGGGTCCTGTTCGCCACCGCCTCCGAATGGGTCGACCGGCTCGCTGGCGCGCACCACGACGGGCGACTGCAAGACGAGCTGCGCCGCCTGGGCCGCTACCCGCTGCTCGTGATCGACGAGGTCGGCTACATCCCCTTCGAGCCCGAGGCCGCGAACCTGTTCTTCCAGCTCGTCTCGTCCCGCTACGAACGCGCGTCGCTGATCGTCACCAGCAACAAGCCGTTCGGACGCTGGGGCGAGGTGTTCGGCGACGACACCGTCGCCGCCGCCATGATCGACCGCCTCGTCCACCACGCCGAGGTCATCGCCCTCAAAGGCGACTCCTACCGGCTCAAGAACCGCGACCTCGGCCGCCCACCCGCGGCCGCCACCGACTGACCACACCACGAGAGGGGTTCACTTTCGACCGTCGCCAGGGGGTTCATTTTCAGCCGTCGTTGACATCAGGATCACCAGCGCCGTCAGTGCCGCCAAGAGCAGCCACCCGGAGTACCGGGTCCAGTCGCTGCGGAACTCCGCCAAGCGAGCAGCGTCATGCAGCACTTGCTTCCCGTCAGTTCTGCGGGAGCGCCAGCGCCGTGCAGCGGGCCCAGGAGTCGCCGGGACCGGATCTCGTGCCAGCAGCATGTGCGCGAATTGCTGCTCAGCCTCAAACGGCCGTTCACCGGCGCTCGGAGCGCGATAGACGCCCTCCCACCCATCCAACGTGTCGTCGATGACGACCGAGCCGGCACCCCGCGGCGAGATGACGCGGACCGCGCACAACGCCGAAACGGCCAGCAGCAAGACAGCCAGCCGACCGGCCACAGACCGGAACGACCAGAAGTCGTCAGCGACAAGAAAGTCGCCGGTTGCCAGGATGCCGAGGACGATCCCATCGAACCCGAGCAGAGCGACCGCGTTCGCCTGGAAGGACGCCCCACGGCGCTGCTGCTCCCCCAGCAGCCAGCGACCCTGGTCGAGGAACGCGCCGAAGGTAGCCCGATGGGCTGCCGTCACGACCTGGACCTGTGGAGGCGCTGGATTCCGACCGGCCTGAGTGCCGGCTGGATCGGCCCCACCCGCAGGTAGCGCGCTACTCATGGAAGAAGTGTGCCTGGTCGGACCGACATCGGGGCAGGTCACGCGCGTGTCGTTCAGCCGCCTCTCTCTGCCGAGGGGTCCGGGTGGCGGAGGACGGTCGTCGGCATCTCGTGCGAGTGAGGGGCCCCGAATCTGGGCCCCTCACTGAGCTTCAGCGCAAGAAGCGCGGAACGGGGCGTCGTGCGCGGGCCAGCGCGTCTCGCATGACGCGGCGTGTCTCTTCAACGTCCTCCGATGTGGACTGCCGCGTGCCGGCGCGCCACGTGCTGCCGCACTGGCAGCCGGGGCTCGGACACGTGATCATCCCCATGGGCGCGGGACGTTCGACCACGAGAACCATTAGGTGCTCGTCCAGGTCGTGCTGGCAGTAGTGACATGGCCGGGTTCCTTTGTGTTGGGTCATGTCGCTCGACCTTCAGCGCGCGACGCCCCCGCCCAAGTCGCGTCGGCTCATCGCGCTCCACGAGGACCCGACTGGGGCTCGATCGCAGTGCAGGTTCGCGGGATCCACCACTGGTAGTCGCTCGAACTCGAGCCCGGGTCGGTGATGAACTCGTGACGGTCGCCCACACGAACGACGCCAGTGTCGCCGTGCAGGATCGAGGTGTGAACCGCCCCGGGTTCCATGGAGGCTCTGGTCAGCCCCTTGTTCGGTGGAGTCGGGTTGCTGGATTCTCGTGCCACCTGACCCCGAGGAGGGGCTGTGGGACGACGTGGGTATCCGCCGGAGTTCCGGCGCAAGGTTCTAGATCTGGTGGCCT
>JAEWCA010000116.1 GCA_023390875.1 Actinomycetes bacterium | reverse complement strand
CACCGGCGCGCCGTTCCCGTACTTGGCTCGGTAGGCGGCGTCGATCGCGCCGCCGTGCCCGGCGGCGGGCGTGAAGGGGAGGTCGGCGGGCACGCCGGCGGCGGCGACGGTCCCGGTGCCCGTCCGGCGGACGGCTCGGTACCACGCGCCGTCGTCACCGCGTACCGAGCGGATGAACAGGGCGCCGTCGACGACGACGTGCCAGACGATCGTGGACGGGCGCACGGTCCCGTCGGGTCGGTGGGCCGCGACGCGGATCTCTCCGGCGCGGTCGACGGCCGCCAGGTCGGCAGGTGTCCAGTCGGTCATCGTGGTGCCTTCCGTGGTGTCAACGGCGGCGGGCGGCGGGTGCGAGCTCGTGGGCGCCGTAGCTGTTGTCGTCGGGGTTGAGCGTCACGCCGGGCGCAGCGGGAGTCCATGGGCCGGTCGGCCTCGGCGACCTCACCGGGCTGGATCCGGCCGGGTGCCTTCCACGCTAGGAACGGGTCGAGCCGGCCGGGAGGGTCTGTCGTCACCTCGCTCGCCGCGCCCGGCTCGCGGGCAGGACGAGGACCGCGGCGGCTGTCAGGGCGAGCGCGACCAGCACGGTGCCGGCGCGCATGGCACCGGCGTAGGAGGTGGACACCGCGAGCACGAGGCTCATCCCGAGGGCGCCGCCGAGCTGGTGCACGGAGTTCACGACGCCGGACGCGGCACCGGCCTGCGCGGGGTCGACGCGGGCGATGCCGGAGGCGGTCAGCGGGCCGAACGCCAGGCCCTGCCCGGCGCCGACGAGCACCATCGGCACGCCGATCCCCAGCGCGTAGCTGCTGCTCACGCCGACGAGAGCCAGTCCTGCCATGCCCAGGGTGGTCAGTGCGAGCCCGGTGACGAGCAGCACCGGACCGCGCACGCGACGCTGCAGGCGCGGCACGGCGATGGCGACGACGAAGTTGACGACCGTCATCGGGAAGAACGCGACGCCCGCGGCCAGCGCCGACCAGCCCCACTCGTCCTGCACGAACTGGCTGGTGAACAGGAAGAACCCCATCATCGCGCCGAGGAACGCGGCCCGGGCCAGGTAGGCGCCGACGCGCTCGCGGTCGGTGAACAGGCTGAGCACCAGCACCGGCTGGCGGGCGGAGCGCTCGACGAGCACCAGGACCACGAGCAGGACCGCTCCGACGAGCATCGCCGCCTCGGCGGCCGCGTCGGACCACCCGTCCTCGCCGACGCGCACCAGCCCGTAGACCAGTGCCGCGGGCCCGGCGGTGGCCAGCAGCGCCCCGGGCACGTCGAACCGTCCGGGCGTGCGCGGCGTCTCGGGCAGGACGCGGCGCCCCGCGACGAGCATCGCCACCCCGATCGGCAGGTTCACCAGGAAGCCCGCCCGCCACGACACCAGGTCGGCCAGCAGGCCTCCGACGACCAGGCCGACGCTCGCACCGATCCCGGCGACCGCGCCGTAGGCCGATGTGGCGCGCACCCGCTGCGGTCCGTCGGGGAACGACGCGGTGAGCAGCGCCAGGGTGGACGGTGCGAGGACCGCCGACCCGACGCCCTGCAGCGCGCGGGCCGCGATCAGCGTCCCGCCGGTGGGTGCCAGCCCGACGAGCACGGAGGCGAGCGTGAACAGCACGAGGCCGATCACGAACGTGCGCCGCCGACCCAGGATGTCCCCGGCCCGGGCACCCAGCAGCAGCAGGCCGCCGAACGTCAGCAGGTAGGCGTTCTGCACCCACGCCAGCGACCCACCGGACAGGTCGAGCTCGTCGGCGATGTGCGGCAGGCCGGTGATCACGATCGAGTTGTCCAGGATCACCATGAAGTAGCCGACGAGGATGATCGCCAGCACACCGCCCGAGCCGCGGGCCGTCGTCGTGCCGGTGACAGCCTGCGGACGTGAGGTCGTCGTGGTCGTCATGGCGTCCAGTCCACGACGCGACGCTGCGACGGGGGAGTGGCGGTCGTGCCCGGTAACGCCAGTACCTCCCAGCCCCGGAGCCCGGAACGTACCGTCGAGGGCATGGACCTTCGAGCAGAGACCCGTGAGTTCCTCACGACTCGCCGGGGGCGGATCACCCCCGAGCGCGCGAACCTGGCCGCCTACGGCGGCAACCGCCGCGTGCCGGGGCTGCGCCGCGAGGAGGTCGCGATGCTCGCCGGCGTGAGCGTCGACTACTACACCCGCATGGAACGCGGGAACCTCACCGGGGTCTCCGAGGAGGTCCTGGAGTCGCTGGCCGAAGCGCTGCAGCTCGACGAGGCCGAGCGCGGGCACCTGTTCGACCTCGCCCGCACCGCCAACGCCTCCGGCGCCGCCCGGTCGCGCGCCCGCCACACCCCCGCAGCGGTCCTGCGTCCCTCCGTCCAACGCATCCTCGACGCGCTCGACGCACCCGCGTTCGTGCGCAACGGCCGCCTCGACGTGCTGGGTGCGAACCTGCTGGGCCGCGCCCTGTACGCGCCGCTCTACGACTCGCCCTCGCGCGTCCCCGGCAAGCCCGTGAACACGGCCCGGTTCCAGTTCCTCGACCCGGCAGCCGCGCAGCTGTTCTGGGGTGCCAAGGCCGAGCGCATGGCGCACGACGCCGTCGCGATCCTGCGCGCCGAGGCCGGCCGCAACCCCTACGACAAGCGCCTCACCGACCTCGTCGGCGAGCTGTCCACCCTCAGCGAGGACTTCCGCCGCCTGTGGGCGTCGCACGACGTGCGCTACCACCGCTCGGGCACCAAGGTCTTCCACCACCCCGCCGTCGGGCTGCTCGAGCTCGACTACGAAGCCCTCGTCCTGCCAGCCGACCCCGGCCTGCAGGTCAACGTCTACACGGCCGTGCCGAGCTCGCCGTCCGCGGACGGCCTCCAGCTCCTGGCGTCCTGGGCGGCCACCACGATCACCCCGCAGCCGCACGCGCAGGCGCCCGGCACGACGGCGTGACGACCCGCCCGGCCGACCGGGCGGACGAGAAGGCCGCCCGCGTCCGCCGAGGCCATCGAGCTCTGCCTCCCGAACGTCCGGTGTGAACACCGGGGCCAACTCGCGTGAGACCACTTGTCCGAACTTGCCGCGCCCCCGTCGGGTCGTTGTAGGAACTCGTCACGCCCGTCCAGACCGCGTGGCTCTGGCCTGCGTGTGGACACGTGGGGGAGACGGCGCAGGTCTCACCGTCCTGTCCGAATCCTCACCGGAGGCGTGTCGCCACCTCGCCGTGGCCGAGCGACGAGAAGGTCCCGAAGCCGTCGGCGGGTGACGTCGTCCAGCCCGACGTCATCGAGGAAGGTGGCGACATGAGCAGCGACGCTCTCGACGACCGCGGTCCCCTCAGCCACGAACTCCTCGACCTGCGGCTCGTCCCATCGCGACTGGCGATCATGCGCGGGAAGCCCGTGACGATGCATCGTCCGCACGGACAGTGCCCAGTCCGCCGCCACGGCGTCCGGCGCGACACCCGCGTTCGCGAGCAGGAGGGCGGTGATCATGCCCGTGCGGTCGCGTCCTCCGCTGCAGTGCACGAGAACTCCGGGCTCGGCGTGCGCCACGGCGTTCAGGGTCCGGCTCAGAAGCTCAGGCAGGATGCGGGCGTTGTGCGTCCAGCAGGCGGGTGAGTCCAGGATCGGCCCGCAGGTCGCCACGAACTCCTCGTGCTCAGGGTCCTCGGTCGGCGCATGGACGATGGTGACCTCGTCCCACGCCGACGTCGCGCCCCCCGGGTCGTCGGGTCGAGGTCCCCACTCGTTGAGATTGCGCAGGTCGACGACCGTCCTCAGACCCCAGCGCACAGCGTCTTCGCGCCCGACCGTCGTCAGCCATTCCCGACGGGGCCCACGTGCCACGCGACCGAACATCGTCACGCCGGTCTCGGAGTGCGCCGTCGGCAAGCCTCCGAGGTCACGGATGTTGCGCGACCCGTCCCACATCAGCTCTCGCACGGGACGGCAACCTAGCGCGCGAGCTCCTGCCTGCGTCGGGATGGCGTTGCGAGTTCGAGCGCGACCTCCACAGGGGTGTGCGCGCCCGGCCTGCACCGCGAGGTTCCTCGCCCGATCAGCGCCTCATCGCGCACACGCAGATGACCGGGGAATGTCGGCGACCCGGAAAGAGTTGAGCCCATCAGACTCAGGTTTCACCGTCTCGAAGTTGCGCCCGACGAACCCGGCGCGCAAACTTGAGCGCGGCGGACTCAAGAGCGGCCCGCGAGGGCCACCATGACCCACGAAGCAGCACACGAAAGAAGGCACACACATGGCACGAGCAGTCGGCATCGACCTCGGCACCACCAACTCTGTGGTCGCCGTCCTCGAGGGTGGCGAGCCCACGGTCATCGCCAACGCCGAGGGGTCGCGCACGACGCCGTCGGTGGTCGCGTTCTCCAAGACGGGTGAGGTCCTGGTCGGCGAGATCGCCAAGCGCCAGGCCGTCACGAACGTCGACCGCACGATCACGTCCGTCAAGCGCCACATGGGCACGGACTGGTCGACGAGCATCGACGACAAGAAGTACACCGCGCAGGAGATCAGCGCGCGGGTGCTCTCCAAGCTGAAGCGTGACGCGGAGGCCTACCTGGGCGAGCCCGTCACCGAGGCCGTCATCACGGTCCCGGCGTACTTCAACGACGCCGAGCGTCAGGCGACGAAGGACGCGGGCACCATCGCGGGCCTCAACGTCCTGCGCATCATCAACGAGCCCACCGCTGCGGCCCTCGCGTACGGCCTGGAGAAGGGCAAGGAGGACGAGCTCATCCTCGTCTTCGACCTCGGTGGTGGCACGTTCGACGTGTCCCTCCTGGAGGTCGGCAAGGACGACGACGGGTTCTCGACGATCGAGGTCCGCGCGACGTCCGGCGACAACCGCCTGGGCGGCGACGACTGGGACAACCGCATCGTCGACCACCTCGTCTCCGAGGTGAAGAACTCGACGGGCGTCGACCTGTCCAAGGACAAGATCGCCCTGCAGCGTCTGCGTGAGGCGGCGGAGCAGGCGAAGAAGGAGCTGTCGTCCGCGACGGCCACCAACATCTCGCTGCAGTACCTCAGCATGAGCGAGAACGGCCCGGTCCACCTGGACACCAAGCTCACGCGCGCGCAGTTCCAGCAGATGACGCAGGACCTGCTCGACCGGACGAAGGCGCCGTTCCACTCGGTCATCAAGGACGCGGGCATCAAGCTCGCGGACATCGACCACGTGGTGCTCGTCGGCGGCTCGACCCGCATGCCCGCGGTCACCGAGGTCGTCAAGGAGCTCACGGGCGGCCAGGAGCCGAACAAGGGCGTCAACCCGGACGAGGTCGTGGCCGTCGGTGCCGCGCTGCAGGCCGGCGTCATGAAGGGCGACCGCAAGGACGTCCTCCTGATCGACGTGACCCCGCTGTCCCTCGGCATCGAGACCAAGGGCGGCGTGATGACCAAGCTCATCGAGCGCAACACGGCCATCCCCACCAAGCGGTCGGAGATCTTCTCCACGGCCGAGGACAACCAGCCGTCCGTCCTCATCCAGGTGTTCCAGGGCGAGCGCGAGTTCGCGCGGGACAACAAGCCGCTCGGCACGTTCGAGCTCACCGGCATCGCGCCGGCGCCCCGCGGCGTCCCGCAGATCGAGGTCACGTTCGACATCGACGCGAACGGCATCGTGCACGTGTCCGCCAAGGACCGCGGCACGAACAAGGAGCAGTCGATGACCATCACCGGCGGCAGCGCCCTCCCCAAGGAGGACATCGACCGCATGGTGAAGGAGGCCGAGGAGCACGCGTCCGAGGACAAGAAGCGCCGCGAGGAGGCCGAGGCTCGCAACTCCGCCGAGCAGCTCGTCTACTCCACGGAGAAGCTCCTCGTCGACAACGCGGACAAGCTGCCCGAGGACGTCAAGACCGACGTGCAGGCCGCGGTCGGCGAGCTGAAGGTCGCCCTCGAGGGCACCGACGCCGAGGCCGTCAAGGCCAAGACGCAGCACCTCGCGCAGGTCAGCCAGAAGATCGGCGAGGCCATCTACGCGAACCAGGGCGCCGAGGCGCCGGCGGACCAGCCCGCCGCGCAGCCGCAGGCCAACGACGAGGACGTCGTCGACGCCGAGCTTGTCGATCTCATCCCTGATCCGCTCCAGCTTTGCCGTCTCGACCTCGCCGGCGAATGGCAGGCCGTGAATGGAGACCGGGCCGAGCGGCGGGCGCGGGCGCTCCGTCCAGATCGCATCGACCGGGTTGCTGTCGACTGCGACCAGCTCGGCGCCGACCTTGGCGCAAGCCGCTGCCAGACGCTCGGCTGCCGCAGAAGTGTGCAGCCACGGGTCAAATCCTAGGCGATCTGCGGAGGAAAGATGCGTTGTCAGCCAGTATTCCGGCGGCGGATCGACCAGCGGCTGGATTTGCCAGGCCTTCGGATCGACCTGCTTGCCCGCCTGCAGCGTATAGCGCCCATCGACGAACAGCGCGGCTTCCTGCATCAGCACGATCGCAAGCCCCGCCGATCCGGTGAAGCCGGTCAGCCACGCCAGCCGTTCCTCGGACGGCGCAACATATTCATTCTGCTGCTGGTCTGCGCGGGGGATCACGAAGCCGGTCAGCTTCCGCCGCGCCAATTCCTCGCGGAATGCGGCCAGCCGCGCCGTCAGCGCAACGCCGCCTTCGGGTTCTTCGAACGTCTGGAAATGGGCCTCGAACATGCCGGTCACTTTATGGCTGCGTGGGCGGGTCTGCAATGTAAGCGGAATCGCCACAATTTGGCATAACTTGTGCTTCAATACCGTCGTTGCAGGTTTAGAAAAGACGGAACGGTTTTCAGCGCAAGCCGTTCGACAACGATGTCGGGAGGCTTCCAAGGGTGTCTCAACTCAATGGCGAGGGGATACACAATGCCTGCGTTCAGCTTTGAGAAGATTTCGCCGCCGGTCCGCCGCGGCCCGATTGCTCCCATCGAACAGAAGCAGCGCGGTGTCATCGTCCAGATCCTGGATCGCTTTGTCGAACGCCGCGTCAGGCGCCGGCTGAAAGCGCAGAAGAGCGAGACCGCTCTCCGCGAGCAGGACAAGTAATTCGATCAGTTTAAAGCATGGAGCGCAGCAGCAGGCTGCTCCATCCCTCGATTCGCAGGTGCCGTAGCGGCACGAGCCCGCGCGCGCGGTAGGCGGCGATCACGCCCGCCGCCTGATGCGTCAAAAGCCCCGACAGGATCACCAGTGCTGACGGCGCAAGATGCCGCGCCATCGGGCCGGCCAGTTGCCGCAGCGGATTGGCAAGGATGTT
>JAEWCA010000014.1 GCA_023390875.1 Actinomycetes bacterium | reverse complement strand
GACCGGCGCTGACGACCTGCGCTGACGACCGGCGCTGACGACCTGCGCTGACGACCGGCGCTGACGACCTGCGCTGACGACCCGCGCTGACGACGCACGCTGACGGCCGCGCCGACACCCGCGCCTGCGGCGCCGGACCGTGGTCGCGCGCGTCGATGCAGGTCAGGGCGCTGTCGCGCGCCGCTGAGCCGGTCGTGTCGGTGCGGTCGGGCGGGTCGCTCGTCCGGGTGAGGTCGCCCTCGGCGGCGTCCGGGGTCACGCTGGGGTGACGCTGTAGGGACCCGACAACCCGCCTCGTCGAGCATTGTTCGTCCGGTTCTGCGGAAACCTACGGTCGCGTAGCCTACGCTGACGTAGGTTCGCCCCTCCGGCCCCACCGACGACGTCGAGGGGAGCGAGCCAACCGACCGGCACCACCCCGGAGCGGCCCCCGGCCGCGGCACGCGAAGGAGACCCGCGTGGGCACCACCGGCCACCCCACCGGCCCGCTGACAGACGACGGCCTCGTGCAGCTGCTCACCCCCGCAGGCACGCGCACGTCCCACCCGGACTACGACGGCCGCGTCGCGCACCTCGACGCGGACGCGCTGCGCGGGCTGTACCGCGACATGGTCCTGGTCCGCCGCTTCGACACGGAGGCGACCGCGCTGCAGCGTCAGGGCGAGCTGGCCCTGTTCGCGCAGGGTCTCGGACAGGAGGCCGCGCAGATCGGCTCGGGTCGGGCGCTCGCCGCGCAGGACCACGTGTTCCCGAGCTACCGCGAGCACGGCGTCGCGCACACGCGTGGTGTCGACCTCACCGACGTGCTGCGGCTGTTCCGCGGCGTCGACCACGGCGGCTGGGACCCGGTCGGGCACGGCTTCCACCTCTACACGCTGGTGATCGGCTCGCACACGCTGCACGCGACCGGCTACGCGATGGGCGTCCAGCGCGACGGCGCGGTCGGCACGGGCGACCCGGACCGCGACACGGCGGTCGTCGTCTACTTCGGGGACGGCGCCACGTCGCAGGGCGACGTCAGCGAGGCGCTCGTCTTCGCGGCCGTGAACAACTCGCCGGTCGTGTTCTTCTGCCAGAACAACCAGTGGGCCATCTCCGAGCCGACGACCAAGCAGGCCCGCGTGCCGCTCGCCGACCGCGGACCGGGCTTCGGCGTGCCGTCGGTGCGGGTCGACGGCAACGACGTCCTCGCGACGTACGCCGTCACGGCCGAGGCGCTGGAGCGCGCGCGCAGCGGCGGCGGCCCGACGTTCATCGAGGCGTTCACGTACCGGATGGGCGCGCACACCACGTCCGACGACCCGTCCCGGTACCGCTCGTCGGCCGAGGAGGAGTCGTGGCGGCAGCGCGACCCGATCGACCGGCTGCGCACCCACCTGGAGGAGCGCGGCGAGCTGCCGACGGCGTTCGTCGAGGAGCTCGCCGCCGAGGCCGACGCGCTCGGGGAGCGCATCCGGACGACCGTGCGGGGGATGGGGCACCCGTCGCCCGCGTCGATGTTCGAGCACGTGTACGCGACGCCGCACTCGGTCGTCGAGGGCGAGCGGGTCTGGTTCGAGCAGTACGAGGCGTCGTTCGCCGACGGCGCCCGCGCCGGCGAGGGGAGCCACCGATGAGCACCACGACCGACGTCGCGACCCCCCGCTCGACCGAGGCGCCCGGCGGCGTCCAGCGCCTCACGTTCGCCAAGGCGATCAACCTCGGCCTGCGCCGTGCGCTCGAGCAGGACGACAAGGTCCTGCTCATGGGCGAGGACATCGGCAAGCTCGGCGGCGTGTTCCGGGTGACGGACGGGCTCCAGAAGGACTTCGGCGCCCACCGGGTCGTCGACACGCCGCTCGCCGAGTCGGGCATCGTCGGCACCGCGATCGGGCTCGCGATGCGCGGGTACCGGCCGGTGTGCGAGATCCAGTTCGACGGGTTCATCTTCCCGGCGTTCGACCAGATCACGACCCAGCTCGCGAAGATGCACTACCGCTCGAAGGGGCGGCTCACGCTGCCCGTCGTCATCCGCGTGCCGTACGGCGGCGGCATCGGGGCCGTCGAGCACCACAGCGAGTCGCCCGAAGCGCTGTTCGCGCACACGGCGGGCCTGCGGGTCGTCAGCCCGTCGAGCCCCGTCGAGGCGTACGCGATGATCCAGCAGGCGATCACGTCGCCCGACCCGGTGCTGTTCTTCGAGCCGAAGGGCCGGTACTGGGAGAAGGGCGACGTCGACCTCGACGCCGCACCGGCCGGACCGCTGCTCGACAAGGCACGCGTCGTCCGCGCGGGGACCGACGTCACGCTCGTCGCGTACGGGCCGACCGTGCAGACCGCGCTCAAGGCCGCCGACACCGCCGCCCAGGAGGGCACGAGCATCGAGGTCGTCGACCTGCGCGCGCTGTCGCCGCTCGACACCGCGACGGTCGCCGAGTCCGTCAGGCGGACCGGCCGCTGCGTCGTCGTGCACGAGGCGCCCGTGCTGTACGGGACGGGCGCGGAGGTCGCCGCCCGCATCGCCGAGGAGTGCTTCTTCCACCTGGAGGCCCCCGTGCTGCGCGTCGGCGGGTTCCACGCGCCGTACCCGGTCGCCAAGATCGAGCACGACTACCTGCCCGGGCTCGACCGGGTCCTCGACGCCGTCGACCGCGCACTCGCGTTCTGACGGCTCCTGCGCCGCCTCGCCACCACCCCCGGCGAGGCGGCGCAGGCTCCCTCACCGCATGATCGATCGCAGCCCCCGAACGGCCGAGGAGACCGCACCGTGCCGACGTACCAGCAGTTCCCGCTCCCGGACGCCGGCGAGGGCCTGACCGAGGCCGAGATCGTCGCGTGGCACGTGGCGGTCGGGGACACCGTCGAGGTCAACCAGACCATCGTCGAGATCGAGACCGCGAAGTCGCTCGTCGACCTGCCGTGCCCGTGGAGCGGTGTCGTGAGCGCGATCCTCGTCGAGCCCGGTCAGACCGTCGACGTGGGCACGCCGATCATCGAGATCGACACCGACCCGACCGGTGCGGCGCCCGCGGGCCCCGACGCCGACGACGCGGTCGTGCGTGCCGAGCACGGCGGTGCCATCGAGCACGGGCACCGGGGGAACGGGCGGCGGCACCAGGGCGTGGAGCCCGGCGGCGCCGACGAGATCGAGGCGGCCCGGGCGAGCACGTCGACGCCGTCGTCCGGGACCGAGGCGGGTGCGCCCGCGGGTCAGGGGGCCGGGCACGGGGCCGGTCGTCCGGCCGGGCACGAGCACGGA
>JAEWCA010000537.1 GCA_023390875.1 Actinomycetes bacterium | reverse complement strand
GCGCGAAGCAGGACGCGGCCGAGGCGAAGGCCCGCGCCGCCGACGACGCCCGCCGGGCCAAGGAGGAGGAGGCCGCGCGGCGCCGGGCGACGACCGCGGCGACGGGGATCCTCACGTCGGTGCTGCGCTCCGCGGGGACGCAGGTCGGTCGGGAGATCACGCGCTCGCTCTTCGGCACGCGCCGCCGCCGCTGACGGACGACCGAGCCGGGCGTACGGTCGGGATCCGTGCCGAGCTTCATCAAGAACCTCACGTTCGACGCCGCCGACGCCCTCGTGCTGGCGACGTTCTGGGCCGCCGCCCTCGGCAGCGACGTCGACGAGGACTCGACGCCCGACCGCGCCTATGTCGAGGCGGCCGGCTGGGGCGGCCCAAACATCTGGTTCGTGCGCGTGCCGGAGCCGAAGACGGCGAAGAACCGGATGCACCTCGACCTGCGCGCGCCGGGCGAGGTGGCGGACGAGGTCGCCCGACTGGCAGCGCTCGGCGCGACCGTGGTCCGGGTCGGCGACGACCTCACCGTGATGCGCGACCCGGAGGGCAACGAGTTCTGCGTCGAGTGACCGGCCCCTGAGGGCCCGCTGAGAGGCCGGCGCGGCGACGACCATGGATCGCTACCGTCGTCGGCATCGCAGCGGGTCGACCAGGGGGTGGTGGCCGTGAGGCTCCCGGACAGCGAGTTCACGTCCCGTCCGTGGCGGCTGCACGAGGTCGCGCCGGACTTCGAGGTCGAGGACGTGTGGCTCATGCCGACGCCCGGCGGGCCGGACGACCTCGACCGGCTGGTGCAGTCGTTCGCGGCCGGTGACGGGGACACGGTCCGCGGGGGCGTCGTCGGGCTGCTGTTCGCCGCACGCTGGAAGCTCGGTGCCCTGTTCGGGTGGGACGCACCCGGGACCGGCGTCGGCGAACGCGTGCCGTCGGTGCGCGAGCGGCTGCCGCGCGACCTGGCCGACGGGCCGCGCGGCCCGGACCCGCGCGCGCTGCCGTTCCGCTCGGTGTACCGGACGCACGACGAGTGGGTCGCCGAGCTCGCCAACGGCACGGTGCACGCGCTGCTGCACCTCGGCTGGGTGCCCGACGACGCGGGCGTCTACCGCGCGCAGATGACCGCGCTGGTCCGGCCGAACGGCTGGGGCGGGCGTGTGTACATGGCGTTCATCGCGCCGTTCCGGCGGTGGGTCGTGTACCCGCGGATGTTCCGCGCGATCGACCGCCGGTGGCAGGCGTCGACCCCTGTGTAGGTGCGTCCGTAGGCTCGCAGGATGGACGAGCTCACGGACCTGGTCGACGGCGCGCTGCGGCAGGAACGACCGGCGGAGGCCGCCGGGGTCGTCCGGGTGCGGGTCGGCGGGACGGTGCTCGTCGAGCGCGCGTGGGGCGTGGTCGACCGTCGCTGGCTGCGGCCGCTCACCGTCGACGACCGGCTCCCGATGGCGTCCGGCAGCAAGGCCTTCACGGCGCTCGCGGTCCTCTCGCTCGTCGCCGACGGGATCCTCACCCTGAGCACCCCGGCCCGCGCGCTGCTCGGCGACGACCTGCCGGCCGTCCCCGACGACGTGACGGTCGAGCACCTGCTCTCGCACACGTCGGGCCTCGCGGACACGATCGACGACGACGCCGACGAGGACGCGTACCTGCTCGACGTCCCGGTGCACGCGCTCGTGTCGCCCGAGGACTACCTGCCGGTGCTCGCGGGCTGCGTGCCGGAGCGACCGCCGGGCGGACCGCTGGAGTACCGGAACGCGACGTACGTGCTGCTGTCGCTGCTCGCGCAGCGGGCGTCCGGCGTCCCGTTCCACGACCTCGTCCGTGCCCGCGTCCTCGGACCCGCCGGGATGACGCGCACCGAGTTCCTGCGCTCCGACGAGTTGCCCGCCGACGCCGCGATCGGGTACGTGCGGGTCGGCGACGCGTGGCGCTCGCACGTGCTGCACCTGCCGGTGATCGCGGGCGGGGACGGCGGCGCGTACACGACCGCAGCCGACATGGAGCGGTTCTGGGATGCGCTGCTCGCGGGCCGGATCGTGCCGCGCGCGCTGGTCACCGAAGCGACGACCCCGCACGCGACGAGCGCCGACGGGTCGTACGCGTGCGGGCTGGGTCTGTTCCTGTCGCCCGGGGCGCCAGGTGTCGTGCACGTCGAGGGCGAGGACGCGGGGGTGTCGTTCTGGTCGGCGCACCGCTCCGCCGGCCCCGCGGTGACGGTCACGATCGCCGGGACGACGGCGAGCGCCGCCTGGCCCGTCGTCCGGGCGGTCGCCGGGCCGCTGGGACTGCTCGGCGGTGCCTGAGCGGACGACGACGTCGGACGCCCGTCGTAGCGTCGGCACGTGACCCCGGACGACGACGCGCGCACGCTGCTCACGTCCGAGCGGGCAGAGCTGGCGGCCAGGCTCGCGGACGCGGAGCGCGCCGAGGACGACGTGCGCGGCGCGCGGGGTGACGCCGACGCGGACGACGAGCACGACCCGGAGGGCTCGACGCTGTCGCAGCAGTGGTCGCACACGCACGGGCTCGTCGTCTCGTTGCGCGAGCGCCTGACGGAGAACGCCGCCGCCGTCGCGCGGCTCGACGCCGGCACGTACGGGGTGTGCGTCCGGTGCGGGGGACCGGTCGGCGCCGAGCGGATCACAGCCCGGCCGTCGGCGGCCCTGTGCATCGGGTGCGCGAGCCGCTAGGCCACCCGGGCGGTGTCGTGCGGGATGCTTGCGGCCGCCCCGTCCCGACCACCACCATCAAGGGCCACCAGGCCCCGACCCCCGGAGCGTCGTCATGTCGCAGCAGATCGTCCCGGCCCGCCCGACCGCCGCGTTCATCGGTGCGTCGTGGGTCGCCCTCGTCATCGCGGTGAGCGCGTTCGCGATCGGGCTGTGGAACGCGGGCATGACGGACTCGGAGAAGGGCTTCTACCTCGCGACGCTGCTGCTCGGGCTGTTCTCGGCGATCGCGCTGCAGAAGTCGGTGCGCGACCGCGCCGAGGGCATCCCCGTGACGGGCATCTTCCTGGGCCTGTCGTGGGCGATGGTCCTCACGTCGCTCGTGATGGTCACGGTCGGGCTCGTGAACTCCGGCATGACGCTGTCGGAGAAGGGGTTCTACGGGCTGGCGTTCGCGATGTCGCTGTTCTCGTCGGTCGCCGTCCAGAAGAACGTGCGCGACCTGGCCGCCGCCAACGCCGCGGCGGCGCCGTCGGTCGTGCCCCCGCGTCCCGCCGTCGAGCAGGACGTGCAGGCCACCGTCTGGCAGTGACCTCCCGGGGGCACGACCGACCGGCGCACGTCAGGAGGCCCGCTCCCACCCGCTGCGGTCGCCGGGGCCGACGTGCTTGCCGTGACCGTGACCGTGACCGGGCCACGGGTGGCCGTGGCCGGTGCCCGGACCGGAGACGCCGTTGATGGCCGACGTGTCCCAGGCGAGGCTGTAGGTCGACGCCGCGATGGCCTTCGTCATGATGCCGAGGGCCGTCGGGTTGACGTTCGCGTACGTGTCGCCGGGCGAGTGGTAGTTGGGGTCGTGCGTGATGCCGGCGGTGCCGCCGAACAGCGCGACCTCCTCGTCCGTCTTGATGTCGTCGGCACCCGTGAACAGCCCGGACGCGGGGACGCCGTTGAGGATGAACGCCTGGTAGTCGGACCGGGCGTCGAACGCGGTGTCGATCCACGGCTGCCCCTGGCTGTCGAACCAGTCGGTCAGCACGTCCTCGGTCTCGGCCGAGCCCGCCGGGATGTCGACGGGCGCCTCGTAGGTCGACTGGTCCGCGTCGTAGACGCTGATGATGTAGTTCGGCGACCCGACCATGTCGTAGTTGAGGTACGTCGCGATGCGGTCGAGCTCACCGGGCTGCGTGGCGAGCTCCTCGACGTACGCGGTCGACCCCTCGAGCCCGGCCTCCTCGGCACCCCACCAGGCGAAGCGCACGGTGTTGTTGTGCCTGGCGTGGGACTTCGCGAGCTGGACGGCGACCTCGAGGATCGTCGCCGACCCGGTGCCGTTGTCGTTGATGCCGGGCCCCTCCTCGACGCTGTCGAGGTGCGCGCCGAGCATGACGACGTTGTCGTCCCGGCCCTGCTTCGTCTCGGCGATGACGTTGAACGACGAGACGGTCTCGGTGTGGCTGCTCACGTCGAGCGTCACGTTGACGGCGCCGGCGGCGAGCGCGGCCGCGAGCGCCTGCCCGTCGGCCTGCCGCAGGCCCGAGACGGGGATGGTGACGAGGTCGGGGGCGCCGAGCGTGCCGAGCACCTGGGCGTCGGCCACGTTGTTGTAGACGACGACGCCGACGGCCCCGGCGGCCTCCGCGAGGGTCGCCTTCGTGGCGAACGTGCAGGTCCCGCGGCTGATGAGGGCGATCTTCCCGGCGGCGTCCACGCCCGCCCAGTCGTCGGCGACGCACCCGACGGGGTCGGTCGGGGCGGCGAGGTCGGCGGTGACCCCACCCACCGGGGCGTTCGGCGAGAACTCCATGAGGTCGACCTCGTAGGCGGCGCTGCCCGGAGAGTTCTCGGTGAGCGTGTTGGTGTCGACGACCTCGCGGTCGTACGAGAACGGGTCGCGCACGGTCGTGTACCCGGCCCTGCGCAGGGTCTTCTCGACGTACTGGGCGCTCTGCTCGTAGCCCGACGTGAGCGCGGCACGGTTGCCGTCGTTGCGGTCGGCGATCTTCTGCAGCGCCGCGAGGTGGGCGAGGACGTTCTTGGTGCTGACCTGCTGGGCGAACCTCTCTTCCGGGGTGCTGTGGCCGTGACCGGGGCCGTGGGCGTCCGCGGGTGACGCGAGCGCGCCGGCGACGGCGAGGGACGAGACGAGCGCGATCAGGGATTTCCGTACCGCCATGGGCGGGCCTCCTCACGCAGCGACGCGCCCCGTGGGGTCGCGTCGGGGCCGGCCCCCTGCCGGCCGGTCCCCCACCAGCACA
>JAEWCA010000401.1 GCA_023390875.1 Actinomycetes bacterium | reverse complement strand
GGCGTACCGCAGCAGGCGCGGGTCGAGCGGCCTCACGCGGACACGTCCGTCATCGGGTGTCCGGGCCCCTCATCGTGCGCCCCGAGCCGTCATCGCGCGTCCGCTCCCGACCGGGCGAACGTCAGGCCGACGCTGTCGGGGATGTGCTCGGCGGAGATCCGCTTCCGGAACACCCAGTACGTCCAGCCCTGGTAGAGCAGCACGAGCGGCGTGAGGATCACGGCCACCCACGTCATGACGGTGAGCGTGTAGTGCGTGGACGACGCGTTGTCGACCGTGAGCGAGTTCGCAGGGTCGAGCGCGGGCATCACGTCGGGCCACATCGACCCGAAGATCAGCACGACCGCGGCGACGATGGTGACGGCCGACGCGACGAACGCGAGGCCCTCCCGCCGCTCACGGGTCGCCCAGACGAGCACGACGAGCATCGCGGCGGCGACCACGACGGCCGCCCACGTCCACGCGACCGAGTACGCGATCTGCGCCCACACGGCCCACGCGCCCGCGACGACGAGCGTGACGACCGACGCGCGGGCCGCGAACGCCCCCGCCTGCGCCCGGACCTCGCCGCCGGACTTCAGGGCGAGGAACACCGCGCCGTGCGTGAGGAACAGCAGCGCCGTCGTCGCGCCCCCGAGCAGGGCGAACGGGTTGAGCAGCGCCCAGAACCCGCCGACGTACTGGTGCGACGCGTCCAGCTCGACGCCGCGCACGAGGTTGCCGAACGCGACGCCCCACAGCACCGCGGGCACCCACGAGCCGACGATCAGCCCGCGGTCCGCCCAGCCGCGCCACTTCTCGTCGTCGATCTTGCCGCGCCACTCGAACGACACGACCCGCACGATGAGGGCCAGCAGGATGAGCAGGAGCGGCAGGTAGAAGCCGGAGAACATCGTCGCGTACCACTCGGGGAACGCCGCGAACGTCGCACCGCCCGCCGTGAGCAGCCACACCTCGTTGCCGTCCCAGACGGGCCCGATGGTGTTGATCATGACGCGGCGCCGCTTGTCGCGGTCCGGGCCACGCCCGAAGACGCCCAGCAGCATCCCGACCCCGAAGTCGAACCCCTCGAGCACCAGGTACCCGGTCCACAGCACGGCGATCAGCACGAACCAGACGGTCGTGAGCTCCATGGTCGTCGGCTCCGTTCTCAGTACGCGAAGGAGAGGGGACGGTCGGCCGACGCGGGGTCGTCCGGGTCCGGCCGGTTGGCGGGGTTGTCGGGGCTCGGGTCCTTCTCGGAGTCCGCGACGCCCTCGACCGCGTAGCGGTGCATGAGCCGGTACCAGACGACGGCGAGCGCCGCGTAGAGCGCGGTGAAGGCGACGAGCGACGTGAGGATCGAGCCCGGGCCGGCGACCGTCGAGACGCCGCGCGCGGTGAGCAGCCACACGCCGTCGACCCCCGACGGGTTCGGGTTCGGCGCGACGACCCACGGCTGACGGCCCATCTCGGTGAAGATCCAGCCGAACGACGACGCGAGGAACGGCGTCGCGAGCGCGACGATCGCGAGCCGGCTCACCCACCTGCTGTCGCTGACGCGGCCCTTGCGCGTGACCCACAGCGCCACGAGCGCGAGGGCGGCCGAGCCGACGCCGAACCCGATCATGAGCCGGAACGACCAGTACGTGACCGCGAGGTTCGGCTGGTACGAGATGGGCTCGCCGCTCGCGTCCGTGAACCCGTACTTCTCCTCGTACTGCTGCTGCAGGTCCTCGACGCCCGGCAGCGGCGCGTCGAAGTCGCCGCTCGCCAGGAACGACGTGAGGCCGGGGATCTGGATGACGTGGCTGACGCCCTCGCACGAGTCGGACAGGTCGCCGATCGCGAGGATCGAGAACGGTGCGCCGCCCTCGGTCGTCTCGCACAGGGCCTCGGCCGCCGACATCTTCATCGGCTGCTGGTCGAACATGAGCTTGGCCTGCTGGTCGCCCGACAGCGCGACGCCGACGCCCGAGACGAGCATGACGATCACGCCGAGCGTGATGGCCGGGCGGTAGACGTCGCGGGCCTTGTCGGCCTCACCACGACGGGCGAGCTTGACCATCCACCACGCGGCGATGGCGGCGACGAACGTGCCGGCCGTGAGGAACGCCGCCGAGATCGTGTGCGGGAACGCCGCGAGCAGCGTCGAGTTCGACAGCACCGCGCCGATGTCGGCCATCTCCGCGCGACCACGCTCCTCGTTGAGGACCGTGCCGACGGGGTGCTGCATCCACGAGTTGGCCGCGAGGATGAAGAACGCCGACAGGTTCGTCGCGATCGCGACCGCCCAGATGCACGCCAGGTGGATCTTCTTCGGCAGCTTGTCCCACCCGAAGATCCACAGCCCGAGGAACGTCGACTCGACGAAGAACGCGGCGAGCGCCTCCATCGCGAGCGGCGCCCCGAACACGTCGCCAACGAATCGCGAGTACTCCGACCAGGCCATGCCGAACTGGAACTCCTGCACGATGCCGGTGGCGACACCGATCGCGAAGTTGATCAGCAGCAGCTTCCCGAAGAACTTCGTCAGCCGGAGCCACCGCTCGTTCCCCGTGCGGACCCAGGCGGTCTGCATGATCGCGACGAGCGGCGCGAGCCCGATCGTCAGCGGCACGAAGATGAAGTGGTAGACGGTCGTGACACCGAACTGCCAGCGGGCCAGAGCGAGGGCGTCCACGTGCTTCTCCCGTGGGTCGTGCGAGCGGTTCGGTCAGGTGCAGCGAGCGTCGATGACCGCCAAGGGTCTGTCGCGGACCTGGTGGAACGCTAGGACCGACACCAGTCTGCCTCCGGGACCAAGGTCCCGGGTACTGACGGGGCGTCGTCATCCCACGACGTTCGTCACACCCGCCCGTCGGCGAGCAGCCCGGCACGCCGATCGGGTCCCGAGGGCTCCCGCGGCGGACCCCTGTGCGATACTGACTCCGGTCATCGGAGCGCCCCACACCGCCCCGGAGATCCTTGAGCTCGCAGCATCAACGCGTCGCGCGCGCCAGCCGCCGCCCGGTCGTCCGTGAGGGTCCTCCACGACCCGCCACGGAGCAGACCCGGCAGGCGATGGCGCCGACCCGGGTGCAGCAGCCACGACCGACGACTTCCGTCATCGCGCCGAGGGCGCGCGTGACGACCGACCGACCGAGGACCACCGCGTGTGGGCGGGGCTCCCCGGTACCCAGGAGCACCCCGCGTGACCCACGAGAACACCCCCGAGACCGCTGCAGAGACGACGACGGTCGGGGGTGAGGCTGCGCCGGCACCCGCTCGACGCCGCCGGGCCTCGCGCAGCGCCGCCGCTCCCGCACCCGTCGTGACCGGGACGACCACCGAGGCTGCACCCGTCGCCGGGACCCCCGTGCCCGTCGCGACCGAGGCCGTCACGGCCGAGGCCGTCGTCGCCGATGCGCCCGCACCCGAGGCGCCCGTCGCACCCCGTGCGCGCAAGTCCCGTCGCGTCACGCGGACCGTCGTGATCGAGCCCGCCGTCGAGACGCCCGCGGCCGGGACGCCCGCTGAGCAGCCCGCCGCCGACCAGCCCGCTGCGGAGCAGTCCGCGGCCGAGCAGATCGCTGCCGAGCAGACCGCCGCCGCGCAGTCCGACGAGCCGCCCGCGGCCGAGCCGGCCAAGGC
>JAEWCA010000123.1 GCA_023390875.1 Actinomycetes bacterium | reverse complement strand
GCCGTCGTGCCGAGCCCGCTGACGAGCGCCGTCGTGCCGAGCCCGCTGACGAGCGCCGTCGTGTCGAGCCCGCCGGCGGTGCTGGACGGGCCCGTCCTGGCGTGTCAGCCGGCGGTGGCGAGCACGTAGCCGGCGCGGTCGGCGCTGACGTCGCCCGTCTCCCCCGCCAGGACCGCACGACGGCCGAGGACAAGCGTGTAGACCCAGAACGCCGTCAGGGCGACGACGCCGATGGCGATCTTGACCCACCACGGCAGGTGGGACCCGGTGACGAAGCCTTCGATGACCCCGGAGACCGCGAGCGTCCCCACGAGCCCGATGGCGACGGTGAACAGCGCGCGACCCTCCTCCGCGAGGGCCCGCGTGCGCGGGCGAGGTCCGGGGTCGACCCACGTCCAGAAGATCCGCAGCCCCGCCGCGCCGGCGACGAACACCGACGTCAGCTCGAGGAGCCCGTGGGGCGCGATGAGCGTGAGGAACAACCCGAGCTCGCCGTGCGCGGCCATCATCCCGCCCGCGGCGCCGACCGAGATCGCGTTGGACGCGAGCATCAGCACAGGCAGGATCCCGGTGATGCCGGCACCGACGCAGACGGCGGCGATCCAGGAGTTGTTGGTCCAGACGGCGCCCGCGAAGCCCGCACCGGGGTCGTAGTACTCGGCGAACGCCTTGTCGACGTACTCCTGCTGCTGGCTCGGGGTGCCCATCGCCGCGAGGGCGTCGGGCTGCGTCGCGACCCAGACTCCGCTCGCGACCCCGACGAGCAGGAACGCGGCCATGACGGCGACCGTCCACCACCGGATGCGGTAGAGCGCGGCGGGCAGGGACACCTCGACGAAGACCCGCACGTCGCGCCAGCTCGGCTCGTGCGCGCCGGCGATGGCCGCCCGGGAGCGGCCGAGCTGCTGCGACAGGCGGCTGACCAGCTCGGGGTCCGGTGCCGCGGAACGGATCACCGAGAGGTCGGTGGCCGTCGCCTGGTACAGGCGCACGAGCTCGTCCGCCTCCGCACCCGTCCGCCGCCGCGACCGGGTCAACCGGTCGAGCCGCTGCCACGCCCCGGCGCGGGCCGCCTGGTAGGCGTCGAGATCCATGCGCACAGCCTGCCATCCCGGCGGGTCGATCAGCGGCTACTCTCCCCAGGCAGGGCACGCGCCCTGCGGCGGACGGGAGGTGGGCACGTGGACGGCGTCGTCATCGGCGAGGGGGTGCTGCTCGACTCGCAGCCCGCGTCGCCGATCTCCCGCATCCTGGCCGCGCTCCTGGACCTGGTCGTGCTCGGTGCCGGGCTGTTCGTGCTGTTCTTCGTCATCGGGCTGACGGGTGCGTTCGACTCGGAGGACGGGTCGGCGATCTTCGGCATCGTGATCGTCGCGACGATCACCGTGATCGTCCCGACGACGGTCGAGACCCTGACGCGAGGCCGCTCGGTGGGCAAGCTCGCGGTGGGCATCCGGGTGGTCCGCGACGACGGCGGGCCCGTGGTGCTCCGTCAGGCGTTCGTCCGCGCCCTCGTGGGCGTGGTGGAGCTGTGGATGACGTTCGGCTCCGTGGCGCTCATCGCGTCGATCGTGCACCCGCAGGGCAAGCGGCTCGGCGACATGCTGGCCGGCACGTACGCGCTGCGCGTGCGCGGCGCCACCGCGATGCGCACGGCCGCACCGATGCCGCCGTGGCTCGCGGGCTGGGCCGCGCGGGCCGACCTCGCGCGCCTGCCGGACGGGCTCGCCCTGTCGGTGCGCCAGTTCCTCGTCCGGTCCGCGAAGCTGCACCCCGCCTCCCGCGTGCAGCTGGGCCAGCAGCTCACGGCCGAGGTGCAGCGGTACGTGCACCCGATGCCGCCGCCGGGGACCCATCCCGAGGCGTTCCTCACCGCGGTGCTGGCCGAGCGGCGCGAGCGCGAGCTGCGCGCTCGCCTCGCGGCCGCGCACCGGGACGCCCTCGAGGCGGACCTGCTGCACCGGCTCCCGTACGGGGTCCCCGACCCGGCGCAGTAGGCCACAGCCACGCGGCGGCGCGCGCCGGCGTCAGTACCGGTAGTGCTCCGGCTTGTACGGGCCCGCGACGTCGACGCCGAGGTAGTCGGCCTGCACCTTCGTGAGCTCGGTGAGCCGCACGCCGAGCGCGTCGAGGTGCAGCCGGGCGACCTTCTCGTCGAGCACCTTGGGCAGCCGGTACACCTGCCGCTCGTAGGCGTCCTGCCGCGTGAACAGCTCGACCTGCGCGATCACCTGGTTCGAGAACGAGTTGCTCATGACGAACGACGGGTGGCCGGTCGCGTTGCCGAGGTTGAGCAGCCGCCCCTCGGACAGCACGATGATCGACCGCTCGGGCCGCCCGCCGGCCGCCGGGAACGTCCACTCGTGCACCTGCGGCTTGATCTCGGTCCGCACGACGCCCGGCACCGCGGCGAGCCCGGCCATGTCGATCTCGTTGTCGAAGTGGCCGATGTTGCCGACGACGGCCTTGTCCTTGAGCGCGGTGAGCTCCGCGACGGTCACGACGTCCCTGTTGCCGGTCGTCGTGATGACGAAGTCGACCTCGCCCACGACGTCCGCGAGCCGGGTCACCTGGAAGCCGTCCATCGCGGCCTGCAGCGCGCAGATGGGGTCGACCTCGGACACGATCACCCGGGCCCCCTGCCCGCGGAACGCCTCGGCGGCGCCCTTGCCGACGTCGCCGTACCCGCACACGAAGGCGACCTTGCCGCCCATGAGCACGTCGGTCGCGCGGTTGATGCCGTCGGGCAGCGAGTGCCGGATGCCGTACTTGTTGTCGAACTTCGACTTGGTGACCGAGTCGTTCACGTTGATCGCGGGGAACAGCAGCCGCCCGGCCTCCGCGAGCTGGTAGAGCCGGTGCACGCCCGTCGTCGTCTCCTCGCTCACGCCGACGATCCCCTTCGCGACGCGGGTCCACCGCTGCGAGTCGGCGTCGAGCGAGCGGCGCAGCACCGCGCGGACGACGGCGAGCTCCTCGGACCACCCAGGCTCGCCGGGCCGCGGGTCGTCGGGGACCGCGCCGGCCGCCTCGTGCTGCACGCCCTGGTGCACGAGCAGCGTCGCGTCGCCGCCGTCGTCGAGGATGAGGTTCGGCCCGTCGTCGTCCGGCCAGAGCAGCACCTGCTCGGTGCAGTCCCAGTAGTCCTCGAGCGACTCGCCCTTCCACGCGAACACCGGCACCCCGGCGGGGTCGTCGACGGTGCCGTGCGGCCCGACGGCGACGGCGGCGGCCGCCTCGTCCTGCGTGGAGAAGATGTTGCACGACGCCCAGCGCACCTGGGCGCCGAGCGCGACGAGCGTCTCGATGAGCACCGCCGTCTGCACGGTCATGTGCAGCGACCCGGCGATCCGCGCACCCGCGAGCGGCTGCTCGGGACCGAGCTCGGCCCGCAGCGCCATGAGCCCGGGCATCTCGTGCTCCGCGAGCCGGATCTGGTGCCGCCCGGCCTCCGCCAGGCTGAGGTCGCGCACCTTGTAGCGGCCGGGGATCTCGCTGAACACGGTCATGTCACTCCTCGCTCACGGTCGGGTGTCTCGTGCGTCGTGCGGTGGCTCAGGTGTGGCGTCGCAGGTCGGGCTCCAGGTAGATGACGGTCGCGATCGGGACGGCGGCCCGCACGCGCTGCTCGGCGGCGTCGATCGCCGCGGCGACCTCGGCGGCGCTCTCCGTGGCCGACACCTCGATCTTCGCCCCGACGAGCAGCTCGTCGGGGCCGAGGTGCATGGTGCGCAGGTGGATGACGGACGGCACGCCGTCGCCGACGAGCGCCGTCTCGATGGCCGCGACGTCCGCACGCGTCGCCGACTCGCCGAGCAGGAGGGACTTCGTCTCGACGGCCAGCACCGCGGCGATGCACACGAGCAGCAGGCCGATGCCCGCGGAGCCCGCCGCGTCCCACCGGCCGTCAGCCGTGAGCAGCGTGAGCCCGACACCGAACGACGCCAGCACGAGCCCGATGAGCGCACCGAAGTCCTCGAGCAGCACGACCGGGATCTCGGGCGCCTTCGCGCTCCGGACGTACTGCACCCACGACTGCCCACCCCGCGTGTGGTTCGCCTCGCCGACCGCCGTCCGGAACGACAGGCCCTCCATGACCATCGAGGCGGCGAGCACGACGAGCGGCACCCACCACCAGCGCCCCTCGATGGGGTGCGGGTCCCGCCACTTCTCCCACGACTCGAACAGCGCGAACAGGCCGCCGAGCGAGAACAGGACGATCGACACGATGAACGCGTACACGTACCGCTCGCGCCCGTAGCCGAACGGGTGGCTCGGGTCGGCGTCGCGACGCGCACGGCGTCCGCCGAGCAGCAGGAGCAGCTGGTTGCCCGAGTCGGCGACCGAGTGCACGGACTCGGCCAGCATCGAGCTCGACGACGTGAGCAGGTACGCGACGAACTTCGTCACGGCGATGCCCAGGTTCGCCGCGAGCGCGGCGAGGATCGCCCGGGTGCCGCCGCCGTGCGCCATCCGCAGCTCCCCCGTCCGTGAGGCGCGCCCGGCACCGCCGGGCAGCCGCAGCCTAGGCGACGGGAGCCGCGGACGGGACGAAACGCCCGGACAGGTGTGTCAGGCGGTGACCTTGCGCGCCTCGTCCGCGAGCAGCACCGGGATGCCGTCGCGCACGGGGTACGCGAGCGGGTTCTCCGGGTCGGTCGAGACCAGCTCCGGGGTCCCGTCCGGCCCGACGCCGTCGACGAGCGTGGCACCGGTCACCGGGCAGCGCAGCAGGTCACGGGCCCACTGCTCGAGCGGTGCCGCCGTGGTCTCGTCGTCCATCACGCCTCCTGACGCACGAGCGCGAGCACGTCGTCGCGCACCTTCTCCATGATGTCCTCGTCGGCCGCCTCGACGTTGAGCCGCAGCAGCGGCTCGGTGTTCGACGCCCGGAGGTTGAACCACCACTGCGGCTGGCCGTCCCAGTGCGACACGGTGAGCCCGTCGAGCTCGTCGACGGTCACCGGGCCGGCGCCCTGCTGCGTCACGTACGCCTCGACGACGCGGGCCCGCGCCTCCTCGACGGAGGTGACGCGCGAGTTGATCTCGCCGCTCGCGACGTACGGCTGGTACTGCTCGGCGAGGGCCGACAGCGGGTGCGGCTGGCCGCCGAGCGCCGCGAGGACGTGCAGCGCGGCGAGCATGCCGGTGTCCGCGAAGAAGAACTCGCGGAAGTAGTAGTGCGCGCTGTGCTCGCCGCCGAACACGGCCTCGTGCTCGGCCATCTGGGCCTTGATGAACGAGTGGCCCACCCGCGTGCGGACCGTGCGGGCACCCGCGGCGGTGAGCAGGTCGGGGACGACCTGCGACGTGATGAGGTTGTGGATCACGGTCGGCGTCCGGCCGGCCGCCTGCTCGCGGGACACCTCGCGGAGGCCGACGAGCGCGGTGATCGCCGACGGGGACACCGGGTCGCCGTTCTCGTCCACCACGAAGCAGCGGTCGGCGTCGCCGTCGAACGCGAGACCGATGTCGGCGCCGTGCTCCACGACCGCGGCCTGCAGGTCGCGCAGGTTCTCGGGCTCGAGCGGGTTGGCCTCGTGGTTCGGGAACGTGCCGTCGAGCTCGAAGTAGAGCGGGACGACCTCGAGCGGCAGCGCAGGCAGACCGGCCTCCGTGCCGAGCACGGCCGGCGCGGTGTACCCGCCCATGCCGTTGCCCGCGTCCACCACGACCTTGAGCGGGCGGATCGCCGACAGGTCGACGAGCGAGCGCAGGAAGCCGGCGTAGTCGGCCAGCATGTCCTCGTCGCTCACCGTGCCCTGCGCGTCCGGCGCCACGGGCTGCGGCAGCCCGCCCGCGAGGTACTCCCCCGCGAGGTCGCGGACGCGCGACAGCCCCGAGTCCTGCCCGACGGGACGTGCGCCCGCGCGGCACAGCTTGATGCCGTTGTACTGCGCGGGGTTGTGGCTCGCCGTGAACATCGCGCCCGGGATGTCGAGCGCGCCCGACGCGTAGTACAGCCCGTCGGTCGACGCGAGACCGATGCGGAGCACGTCGACGCCCCGGCCGGTCAGGCCCTCGGCGAACGCCGCGACCAGGTCCGGGCCGGACGGCCGCATGTCGTGCGCGACGACGACGCGGGGCCGACCCTGCGCCTCGGGCAGGACGACGACCTCGGCGAACGCGGCGCCGATCGCGCGCGCCACCTCCGGGTTCAGCTCCTGCGGCACGACGCCGCGGACGTCGTAGGCCTTGATGAGGGCGGACAGGTCGACCCGGTCGCGAGAAGGTGAGGTCACCCGGGCATCGTAGTGGGATCGGCCGCCGCGACCTCGATCACGCCCGCCCGACGGCCCGGCCGGCGACCCGGCGGCGCTCAGCGCGCGGAGTCCCCGCCGATCTCGTCGCGCCCCAGGGGCGCGCCCTCGCCGTCCAGGGCGAACCAGTTCGTCTGCTCGCACGACGGGCACGACACGAAGACCGCCTGCCGTCCGCCCACGAGCGTCATCCGGATCCGGGTGAGGTCGCGCTCACCGCAACGCAGGCACGCCTCGGTGCCCGGCACGGCCGGCCCGGCCGCCTGGCTCAACGAGCCGAGCGGCTCGGCCTGCTGCGCGGCACGCGCCCGCGCGGCGTCCCCCCGTCGCCGCGCCACCGCGTCAGCCGCCCTCTCCGCGGAGCACCCTCAGATG
>JAEWCA010000314.1 GCA_023390875.1 Actinomycetes bacterium | reverse complement strand
GGGTCGTCGTGGGGGTGGGTGTCGGCGTCGGGGTCGTCGTCGGGAACGTGGTCCCGAGCAACGCCTTCGCGTTGTCGCCGAACGTCCAGCCCTTCGAGCCGTCCCAGTTGATCGACCACGTCATGAGGCCCTTGGGTGCCCCGCCGAGCTGCGACCACGCCTGGCGCACGAGATCGGTCGACATGTACCCGCCACCGGCGCCGGGCTGCGCCGGGAGGCCGGGGACCTGCTTGTCGTACGGCACGCGGATCGTGGTGCCCTGGACCGTGAGGCCCGCGTCGAGGCACTTCGTCTGCGCGACGAAGCCCTGCACGGTCCCGGCGGAGTACGACCCGCCGGTGCAGTCGTACATTGAGCCGTTGTAGTACTGCATGTTCAGCCACCACAGGCGGCCGTTGTCGACGTACTTCTTGATGATCGGCAGGTACGAGCCCCAGATGGACCCGTAGACGACCGACCCGCCGGTCACGTAGGCGGTCTCGGGTGCCATCGTCAGGCCGAACCCGGCGGGCATCTGGGCGAGGATCCCGTCGATGATCCGGATGAGGTTCGCCTGCGAGGTCGACAGCGTGCCGATGCTGCCGGAGCCGGTGAGGCCGGCCTCGATGTCGATGTCGATGCCGTCGAAGTTGTTCGCCTTGAGGATCGGGACGATGGTCGAGACGAACCGGTCGGCGACCGCGGACGACGACAGGTCGATGCTCGCGTTGGCACCGCCGATCGACAGGAGCACCACCTGGCCCTGGGCCTTCGCGGCGCAGACCTGGGCGGGTGTCGGGACGTCGACGCCGGCGTCCATGCCGTCGGCCCACTTCACGGTGCCGTCGGGGAGGATCACCGGGAACGCGGCCATCAGCACGTTGTAGCCGTGCTGCGCCTGCCGGGTGTCGTCGAGCGGGATGTACCCCATGCCGGGGTGGACGCTGGAGTTGTCCCAGCTCTCCCAGTAGCCCTGCAGGACCTTGCCCGTGGGGCGGGACTTCGGTGCGCAGGTGTCGGCGGCGTGGGCGGCGGACAGGCTGCCTGCGACGACGAGGCCGGACGTGACGGCGGCGGCGAGCGCGGCGGCGAGGAGTCGGCGTGGACGGGTGGAGCGAGTCATAGGGGACCCTCCGTGGGCTGGGGGACTGCACGGGAGAGCGGCACCGGGCATGACGGAGCCCGGCGCGGCGCGCGGTGACGGCGACGGCGGTGGTGCGGGGCGGCCATCAGCATCGATGGCCGGATCGGACGGGAGCGGGAGGCCGTGCCGTGGGAGCAGTGCGATTGAAAAGAGTCCTAACAAATTGCTCACGGCGAGTCTAGCCGAGCGTGACCGGCCTGTCGACGGTGCGTGACTTGGCGCCCTGCAGCCCCTTGACGGGACGCGCGCCGGCGACGACGATGGGCGAACTGGAAGCGGTTCCAGATGCTGCCAGTGGTTCCCAGTCTGTCCATCCGCCGTGACCCGACGACGCGTCGCGAGCCGATCGGCCCGAGCCGGCGACGACGCCGGTCCCGGGCCGGTCGGCAGGGCCCGACGGCTCCGCACCGACGCTGCGGCCGGCGCGCGCAGCACCAGTACCGATGGAGGTACGCATGCGATCGACGACGACGCACCACCAGCTCCGCCGCTGGTCCCTGGCCGGCGCCTCCTGGTCGGCCTGTTCGCCGCACCAGCCCTCGTCCCACCCGCCGAGGCTGCCATCGGCGGCAGCTTCGTCGACAACCTCGACGGCTTCGACACCGGCCGCTGGCACAAGGCCGACGGGTGGAGCAACGGCGGCATGTTCAACGCCGGCTGGCGCGCCGACCACGTGTGGCACAGCGGCGGCGTCATGGGCCTCAACCTCGACACCGCGAGCTGCCCGGGCGGCTGCTCCGGCAAGCCGTACGCGTCCGGCGAGTACCGCACCAACGACCTGTACTCGTACGGCCGTTACGAGGTGCGCATGAAGGCCGCCTCGGGCGGGTCCGGCACGGTGAGCTCGTTCTTCACCTACACCGGGCCGAGCGACGGGCAGCCGTGGGACGAGATCGACGTCGAGATCCTCGGCAAGAACCCCCGGCAGATGCAGACCAACTACTTCACCAACGGGGTCGGCGGCCACGAGACCCTCATCGACCTCGGCTTCGACGCCTCCGCCGGCTACCACAGCTACGCCATCGAGTGGTGGAACCGGGGCACCATCAACTGGTTCGTCGACGGCCGCCTCGTCCACCAGGAGAACGGCTCGCGCGGGCCGCTGCCCACCCACCCGCAGCGCATCATGCTCAACCTGTGGCCCGGGACCGGCGTGGACAGCTGGCTCGGCCCGTTCCGGTACGCCGGTCAGCGCACCGCGACGTACGACTGGGTCAAGTACACGCGGTACTGACCCCACGACCGACGCGCCCGGCGGGGGGAGGTTCCGCCGGGCGCGTCGTCGCGTGACGACGTCCCGCGCGGGCGACGCGTCCCCCGGGAGAGCTACGCGCAAGTGCCCACCAGGCGGGGACGTGGCGGGTGTGCCCCGATCCCTAGCGTCCTTCGTGAGGCCGCGGCACCCGCTGCGGCACCGGAGGAAGGGCACGTCATGCGTCTGGTGAAGCAGCTCGGGATCGTCCTCGCCGCCTCGGTGGTCGGCAACCTCGCGCTCCGGGCGGCGGGAGGGAACGGGGTCGTCACGCTCCTGCTGGGCGTCGCGACCGGTGTGCTCGCGCTGCTCGGCTACCGGTGGGTGGTCCGGCGGACCGAGCACCGCGACCCCGTCGAGGTCGCCCGCGACGGAGCGGGCGGAGCGTTGGGGCGCGGCCTGCTGGTCGGCGTCGGCATGTCGGCCGTGGTGATCGGCGTGATGGCGCTGCTCGGCGGGTACCGGGTCGACGGCTGGGGGTCGGCGACCGGTGCGGCGGGGCTGCTCGGGCTCGCGGTCGCCGCAGGGGTCACCGAGGAGCTCCTGTTCCGCGGGGTCCTGTTCCGCATCCTCGAACCGCGGACCGGCACCTGGGTCGCGCTCGCGTTCACGGCCGTCCTGTTCGGCGCGATGCACCTGGTCAACCCGAACGCGACGCTGTGGGGCGCGGTCGCCATCGCGGTCGAGGCCGGCGCCATGCTGGCCGCCGCCTACGCGGCGACGCGCACGCTGTGGCTGCCGATCGGCCTGCACGTCGGCTGGAACTTCGCGCTCGGCGGGATCTTCGGTGCGCAGGTCTCCGGCGCGGGCGCGTCGACCGGGCTGCTCGACGGGGTGACCTCCGGGTCCGTGCTGCTGTCCGGCGGGGAGTTCGGGCCCGAGGGGAGCCTGCTCGCGGTGCTGGCCGGCTTGACCATGACCGTCGTGTTCCTCCGCCTGGCACACCGGCGCGGCCGTCTCGTGGCACGCCCCCGGCGCCGGGTGCAGGACCGCGCGACCGCTACGGTCTGACCGTGGTCGATCTGGGGCGGGTGCGGGCCGCCTGGCAGCGGTGCGACGTCGTCGTGCGCGACCTCCCCCTCGCGCTCGTGATCGGCGTCGCGCCGCTCGTCCCGACGCTGCAGCACCAGGGGACGCAGCTCGGCGACCTGCCCGACCGGCCGACCGACGCCCTCGCCGTCGTCGCCGTCGCCCTCCAGGCCCTGCCGCTCGCCGTCCGCCGTCGGTGGCCCGCGCTCTGCCTCGCGCTCGTGTCGGTCGGCTTCGCCGTCGACCAGCTGCGCGGCTACCACACGACCGCGGCCATCGCACTCCTCATCGCGCTGATGAGCACGGCCGCTCACCTGAAGCGCCACCGGCGCGTAGCGGCGTCCCTGGCC
>JAEWCA010000270.1 GCA_023390875.1 Actinomycetes bacterium | reverse complement strand
GCCCTGGGGTGGGCCGTCGGCCGTTCGGACGGGCGTGGCGTCCTGGCGGGGCACGGAGCCCGGCTCGCCCGCACAGGGCGTCCCGACGGCTCTCCGGCGCGCGGCGCTCTCGCGGCCGCGGCACCCCGCCGCTGCGTGCGTCAGACGCCGGCGTCCGCCTCGGACGTGATCCGAGCCGTGTCGCTCGCGTGCTGGACCTCGATGCGCCGCGGCTTGGCCTCCTCCGCGACGGGGATGCTCAGCGTGAGCACGCCGTCGGCGTACGTGGCCGAGATCGCGTCGAGCGCGAGCCCGCGGCCGACCGTGAGCTGTCGGGCGTACGTGCCGACGGGCCGCTCCTTGGCGAGCCACTGCACGTCCTGCTCGGTGCGGGCGGTGCGCTGCGCGCGGATGGTCAGCGTGCGGTCGTCGACGTTCACGTCGATCGTGCCGGGGTCGGCGCCGGGCAGGTCGACGTGCAGCACGTAGTGGTCCCCGGAGCGGTACAGGTCCATCGGCATCGTCGCGGACGCCCGCTCCGACGAGAGCGCCTGCGCGACCAGCCGGTCGAACTCCTGGAAGGGGTCCAGTCGGGTAGCCATCACCCTCACCTCCTCACGATCGAGGCACCGGACCACCCGGGCCTCGGGCGCTGCCCGACCGCCGCGGCCGGGCTGGCTACAGACAAAGAATTAGCACTCTCGGTTGGCGAGTGCCAGTGGTGCGGACAGGCCGTTCGCGCGCAGCGAACGGCCCGTCGCGGGCCCGGGCGTCAGCCGGCCGCGGACGGTCCGGTGCGCGGCGGGAGGCGGTGCAGCACGACGTCCGACAGCGTCCCGGCCGCGACCGTGGCCGTCATGTACGTCGCGAACGGCTGCCGCCGGCGGTCGGTCGGCGAACCCGGGTTGAGCAGCCGCATCCCGCGCGGCGTGACGGTGTCCCACGGGATGTGGCTGTGCCCGAACACGAGCACGTCCACGTCCGCGTGCTCCGCGTCGCAACGCCGTTCCCGGCCCGCCGCTGGGTCGGTCTCGTGCACCACGGCCAGGCGCACGCCCTCGACCTCCGCCCGCGCGACGCGGGGCAGCCGCCGGTGCAGCGCGGGGCCGTCGTTGTTGCCGTGGCAGCCGACGAGCCTGCGGGCACGCGCGTGGAGCGCGTCGCAGAAGTCGTCCGAGACCCAGTCCCCCGCGTGCACGACGAGGTCCGCCGCGTCGACCGCGTCCCACACCTGCGCCGGCAGGTCGCGAGCGCGACGCGGCACGTGCGTGTCGGCGAGCAGCAGCAGGCTCACCGCAGCGGATGCCACGGACGTCACCGTGCGACCCGCACGCGCCAGCGCACCCACGGCGGCATCGACGCCCAGTTGAGCCGCAGCGTCCGCCAGGCCCGGCCGACCCGCCGGCGCCACTGCGCACCGCCGCGCAGCGACCGCGACGACACGCCGACGACGAGCCGCGGGTCCAGGCGGATCCGGCGCCCCGGACCGATCGCGAACGCGAGGTCGAGGTCGTCGTGCACGTCGGGGTCCTCACGCCGGACCGTGGACCGCACCGCGAGCCACGTCCCGCGGCGGACGGCCATCGACGAGCCCCACAGCGCGGTGTGCCCGAGGGCCAGGTGGCACAGGGCGTAGTAGGCGCCCAGGTACCCGGCGGCGGCGGCGACGCCGACCACCGCCGGCAGGTCGTCGAACGTGCCCACCCCCGTCAGCGCGTCGAGCGCGGGCTCGTCACGCATCCGGGTCCCGATCCGCTCCACCCACCGGCGGTCGGGCAGCGAGTCGGCGTCGAGCCGGGCGATGACGTCGCCGCGGGCCTCGTCGTACCCGGTCGCCGCCGCCGCGGGGATGCCGACGCGCACCTCGGACACCACCCGGGCTCCCCAGGCCAGGGCGACCTGACGCGTCGCGTCCGACGACGCGTTGTCGACCACGACGACCTCGTCGGGCGCCACCGTCTGCTCCGCGAGGCGCGCGAGGCAGCGGACCAGCGCGTCGGCGTCGTCGCGCGCGGGGACGACCACCGAGATCGAGGGCAGGTCACCGTGCCCGACGGGTGCTGGTCGCACGGTCCTCCTCCGGTGGCGGGCGCCGGGGCGGCGCCGAGAAGGATCATCGTGCGACGGACCGTCGACGACCGCAGCCGGGAACCCCACCGGCCGTGGTGCGCCGGCGGGGTCCGCGGTCCTCCTCGTTCAGGTCGTGCCGGCCGGTCTGCCGAGCCGGGCGACGGCCCGGGCGACCTCGCGCTCGGCGTCCCGGCCCGACAGCGTCGGGAAGTCGGCGGGCAGGTCGATCTGCGCGCCCGGCACGTCGTCGTCGGGCTGCAGGCTCTCGCCGATCCCGAGCGAGTCGACCTTGCCGTCGTTCGTGTACGTCACGTACGCCTTCATGGTGCTGCTCCGTTCCTACGGCTCGGTGAAGGAGAGGTTGAGGTACCAGACCTGCGGGGCGTCGGGGCCGACGCTCTCGATCTCGACACGGACCGTCGGCAGGTCGCCGGACGCCGCGTTGGGGTCCTTGGCGTGGATCCCGAGCGACGTGACCTTGAGCTGCCGGTCCTGGTTCGTGGCGGAGAACGGCGTGGCGGACGCCGTGACCGTGGTGTGGGTGAAGAACCCGGCCGCCCGACGGGGCAGCAGGAGCTTCTTCACCTTCGTCGTCCCGGCGGTGAAGCCGGCGGCGTCGAAGAACTCGAAGTGCGCGTGGTGCACGGTGGCGCTCATCGGTGCCTCCGGCGGTGGACCCCGACGTCGTGGGGTCGGTGCGGGTGCTGGTGCATGGTCAGGCCTTCTTCCCGTGAGGGCCGCTGGTCGGCCCGGTGCCCTCGACGGTAGGGACCTGGGGTCGTCGTCAGGCAGCGGGGAAACCCCGGTCCCGACCCCACACCGGTGAGGCTCGGGCGCCTCACGCCTCGCCCGCGGTGAGCCACACGGCGCGCCACGGGGCGAGCCACACCTGGTCGTCGTCACCGGGCACCACGTCCTGACCGGTGAGCGCGTCGACGGCGACGGCCAGGCCCTGCTCACGCAGCCGCCACCCCGGCACGGGCCGCCAGTCGGGCGTCACGTTGTACGCCGCGAGCATCGTGCCGAGGGGATGCCGGCGGGCCACCAGCAGCACGCCCGGGTCGTCGGGCCCCAGCACGACGGGCCGCACCGAGGCGTGCAGGTGCGGCAGCCCGGCACGGGTCCGGGCGAGATGGCGCAGACCCGCGAGCACGCGCCCCTCGACGGTCGCCGGGTCCTGCGCACGGGCCAGCGCCGCGAGGTCGAGCGGCGGCCGGTGCGCCCACCGGTTGTCGTCGGCGTGCGCGGGGTCGTCCGCCCACGCGGGGTCGTTCGGCAGCGCGACCTCGTCGCCCGACCACAGCACGGGCACGCCACCCCAGCCGATGACGACCGCGTGCGCGAGCAGCACCCGCGCGACCGCGCCGTCGACGGCTGCCTCGTCCCCCGCCGCACGCGCCGCCTCGAGCCCGACGAGGCTCGCGGTCGTGCCGCTGATCCGGCGGTCGCCCGTCGCGGGGTTGTGCTGGAACACCAGGCCGCGCGCGTCCGAACCGGGGAACTCGCCCGAGTACCAGTCGGACAGGAACGCGCGGTGCGCGAACCCGGACAGCCCGACGGCCGCGGCGTCCTCGTCGGCGATCGCCCACCCGATGTCGTCGTGGCACCGCACGTACGTGACCCACGCGGTCGTCGACGGCACCGGGGGCAGCGCGCGCAGCGCGTGCGACGCGAGCCGGACGTCCTTCGCGGCGAGCATCGACCACACGTGCACCATGAGCGCGTTGTGGTAGGCGAGGTCGCTGACCTTGCCGTGCCGGGCACCCGCCCCGAGGTAGTGCACCAGGTCCGCAGGCCCGACGATCGCCTCGGCCTTGAAGAGCACCCCCGGGCAGGCGATCCGGGCGAGCGCGCGCAGCGCCTGCGTGATCGCGTGCACCTCCGGCTCGTTCTGGCACGTGGTGCCCATGCGCTTCCACAGGAACGCGATCGCGTCGAGCCGCAGCACCTCGACGCCCTGGTTCGCGAGGAACAGCACCACGCGCGCGAGCTCGGCGAACACCCGGGGGTTGGCCCAGTTGAGGTCCCACTGCCACGAGTTGAACGTCGTCCAGACCCAGCCCTGCAGGTCCTCGTCCCACGTGAAGCTGCCCGGTGCGAAGTCGGGGAACACCTCGGGCAGCGTCCGCTCGTACCGGTCCGGCAGGGTGCGGTCCGGGAAGACGAGGAAGTAGTCGCGGTGCTGCGCGCTGCCCTCCCGCGCCGCGACCGCCCACGGGTGCTCGCGCGCGACGTGGTTGAGCACGAGGTCGAGCACGAGGCTGATGCCCTCGCGCCGCAGCTGCGCCGCGAGGTCGCGCAGGTCGTCCATCGTGCCGAGGTCCGCCCGCACGGCCCGGTAGTCCGCGACCGCGTAGCCGCCGTCGTTGTCGCCCTCGCGGGGTCGCAGCAACGGCATGAGGTGCAGGTACGTCACGCCCAGGTCGCGCAGGTACCCGATGCCGTCGGCCACCCCGGCGAGGTCCCCGCCGAACCGGTCCGCGTACGTCGCGTACCCGAGCATCTCCGGTCGCTGGAACCAGTCGGGCGCGAGCGTGCGCTGCTGGTCGAGGCGGTGCAGCTCGGGGTCCCGCTCCGCGTACGCCTCGGCGGCCGCACCCACCAGGTCGACCAGCAGGTCCGCCGCGTCCGGGTAGACGTGCTCGACGCCGTCGCGCAGGTCGTCCCACCACCGTTCGAGGCGCAGCTCGAACAGGTCGCGGCGGTCGGCGGTCACGTCCGCGAGCCGTGCCCGGGCGGCGGCGAGGACCTCGGCGGGGAGGGCCACGCTGCCATTCCAGGCGTGCCACGGCGGCGCCGCAACCGGGCGGCCCGCGAGGTCGGCCGGCCTCTGTCGGTGTCGGCGGCTCGCCGCGGGCGTCAGCGGGTCGCCGCGGGCGTCAGCGGGTCGCCGCGGGCGTCCCCAGCGAGCGGAGCACGAACTGCCGCACACGCACCGTGTGCGTCGCGCCGCACGTGCTGAGCATGGGCTCGGACAGCTCGGCACCCAGCTCCACGACGAGCCGGTCCCTGCCGTGGTCGAGCACCACGGTCCACCCGCCCGGGTGCTCGGTGTGCGACACGGTCGTGAACGCGCCGATCCGGTCGTCCTCCGTGAGGTCGCGCGCGAACGCGTGGGCCGCCTGCTCGACGTTCGTGAGCGACGCCCGGCCGCGGAACCGCGGCACGTCGATGCGTCCGGCTCGGTAGCGGTCGACGAGCGCGACGGCGTCTGCCGCTTCCACCCGGCCGAACAGCAGCGCCTCCGGGAACACCACCATGGTCGCGGCGAACCGGTCGCCGCCGAGGTGCGAGCACTCCCACGTGAGCTGCGGGTGCGCCGCCGCGAGCGCCTCGACCACGGGCCTGCCGCGCACGGCGCAGCACCGGTCGTGCCGGGCGTGCGTGCAGACGCACAGGACGGGTTCGGTGGACGGGACGCCCGCGGAGCCGTCGAGGGGCAGGTCGAGCAGCTCGGCGTGGTCGTCCACGCT
>JAEWCA010000265.1 GCA_023390875.1 Actinomycetes bacterium | reverse complement strand
GGCGATCACACCGGGCGCGTCGTGCACGGCCTTCTTCACGCCGACGTCGACGAACGGCTTGCCGGCGAAGCGCTCCTTGTCCTTGACCTCGAGGTCGGCGGCGTAGATCACGCCGTCGGCCGCCGCGATGATAGACGGGTCGAGCGGCGTCGACCCGGCGGCGCCCTGGGTCTCGACGTGGACCTCGTGGCCGGCGGCCTTGCCGGCCTGCTCGAGGGCCTCGGCGGCCATGTATGTGTGCGCGATCCCCGTGGGGCACGAGGTGACGGCGACGAGCTTCATGAGGGGACCACCTCTCGGGTGATGATCTCGGCCACCGTCGCGGGGTCGGTGGCGTCCTTGAGGGACTGACGGAACGACTCGTGGACCAGGCGGCGGGCGAGCGCCGCGAGGATCTGCAGGTGCGCGGCGTCCCCGCTGTCGGGGGCGGCGATGAGGAAGACGAGCGTCGCGGGCCCGTCGGGGGCGCCGAAGTCGACGCCGGCGGGCACCTTCCCGACGGCGAGGCTCGGTGCAGTCACGTGCGCGGACCGGGCGTGCGGGAGGCCGATGCCGCCCGGCATGCCCGTGGCCATCTGCGCCTCGCGGGCGCGGACGTCGGCGTGGAACCCGTCGGCGTCGGTCACGCGGCCGGCGGCGGCGAGCAGGTCGATGAGCTGCCGGGTCGCTGCGTCGCGGTCGGCGGCGACCACGTCGACGGCGACGAGGTCAGGGGTGATCAGCGGTGTGCTCACGGTTCACAGCTCCTTCAGTGCGAGGTGGGGTGCGGGGTTCTCGACGACCCGGACGGCGCCCAGGTCGATGTCCTCGGGTGCCGGGACGGCGGTGCCGGGAAGCAGCACGGCGGCCCGGCCGAACGCGACGGCCTGACGCAGCCGCTCGGGGGCGTGCCCCTCGGCGGCGAGGAAGCCGGCGAGCGTGGTGTCGCCCGCGCCGACCGTCGAGACGGGGACGAGCGGCGGGCCACCGGCCCACCAGACGGCGTCGGCGAGGATCAGCAGCGCGCCGTGCGCGCCGAGGCTCAGCAGCACGGCCCGGTTGCCGGCCGCGATCACGGTGCGGGCGGCCTCGACGGCGTCGCCCACGGTCACGAGGTCGCCGCCGACGAGCTCGGCGAGCTCCTCGTCGTTCGGCTTGACGAGCGTGAGCCCGCCCGATCGCACGGCGCGGGCCAGCGGCAGCCCGGAGGTGTCGAGCGCGAACGGCACGGCGTACCGGGCGGCGAGCCCGGCGACGCGGACGAAGAACGTCTCGCTCGCACCGAGCGGCAGGCTGCCGGCCCCGACGAGCGCCCGCGGGCGGTTGACGAGCTGCGCCTCGACCGCCGCCAGGAGCGCGTCGACCTCGTCGGGTGTGAGCTTCGGGCCGGGCGCGTTGACCTTCGTGGTGGCGCCGCCGCTCTCGACGAGCGTGAGGTTGGTCCGCACGTCGCCGCCGACCGGCACCGGCACCACGGGCACCGCGCGCTCGCCGAGCAGGTCGACGAGCCGGGCACCGTCCGCGCCGCCCGTCGGCAGCACCGCGAGCGAGGGGACGCCGTGCCGGATGAGCACGCGCGAGACGTTGATGCCCTTGCCGCCGGGGTGCACGTGCGCGCCGGTCGCGCGGTTGACCTCGCCGCGCACGAGCCGGTCGAGCTCGAGGGCCCGGTCGAGGCTGGGATTCGGTGTCAGCGTGACGATCATGCGCGCACCACCCGCGGTCCGGCGGCCTCGATCTCCTCGACGAGCTCGGTCGCGGCGCCCGTGTCGGTGATGACCGTGTCGACCTCGGCGAGCGGCGCGACGTGCGCGAAGTCGACGCGGCCGAGCTTGGTGTGGTCGGCGAGCACCACCGTGCGACGCGCACCGGCGACGAGCGCCCGCTTCACCGCCGCCTCCGCGAGGTCGGGCGTCGTGAGCCCGTGCTCGACGCTCAGGCCGTTGGTGCCGACGAACGCGACGTCGGCGTGGATGTCCGCGAGCGCCGCGAGCGCCCAGGAGCCGACCGCGGCGAGCGTCCGGCCGCGGACCGTGCCGCCGACGAGGTGCAGCGTGATGTTCGGCCGCGACGCGAGCACCGTCGCGACGGGCAGCGCGTGCGTGACGACCGTGAGCTCCCGGTCGGTGGGCAGCATCTCCGCGAGACGCACGGTCGTGGTGCCCGCGTCGACGATCACCGCGCCGTTGTCGGGGACCTCGTCGAGCGCGGCCTTGGCGATGCGCTCCTTCTCGCCGGCCAGGACGCCCTCGCGGTCCGCGAGACCGGGCTCGAAGCCCAGCCGCTCGACCGGGATCGCCCCGCCGTGGACCCGGCGGACGAGGCCGTGCCGCTCGAGGGCCGTGAGGTCGCGGCGGATCGTCTCCGGCGTGACGTCGAGTTCGTCCGCGAGGCCCGTGACGTCGACGCGGCCGTCGGCGCGTGCTCTGACGAGGATCTGCTGGTGCCGCTCCGGTGCGTACACGTCGACTCCGTTGCCCCGTGGGCGGCGCCTGTCGCCTGCCTCGTGTCGACCAGAGTCGTCCGATTCACCCGAACTGTCAAGAGATTCGGGCAGATTCGGACTTAAGCAAATGTCTGTTCGGACATCGTCGCAGGTGGTGCCCTGTCCGTCTCACCTTCCTCCGACCACGGCCGGCCGCCAGCGGAGCGCGCTGCCCTGCGCGGTCCGACCGAGCGCGGGGTGCGCGGGCCGTCTCCCGGACGCACGACGACGCCCGGGTCGGTCCGTTCGGACCCACCCGGGC
>JAEWCA010000127.1 GCA_023390875.1 Actinomycetes bacterium | reverse complement strand
AACGTCCTCTGCAGCGGCGAGGACTGACTCCGGCCGGACGGGCCCGGCGCACGGCGCGAGGGGCCCGTCGTCGCGTCCGGCGGCCCGTGGCGGCCCGGTGGGCACCCGCCTACTGTGGACGGCGGGGGTGAGCGACGATGCACGCTGAGGTCGGTGACAAGGTCGTCATGCACGGCCGGACCGTCGGGACGGTGACCCGGTCGGGGACGGTCGTCGAGGCGCGCGGGGAGGGCGGTGCCCCGCCGTACCTGGTCCGGTTCGACGACGGCCACGAGGCCCTCGTCTTCCCGGGCCCGGACGTCCACGTGGAGCATCCCGCGGCGTCGTGACGACGCTCGGGTCAGGCGTCCCGGTCGCCGCTCGACGGGGCGTCCGGCCGGTCGTGCGCTGCCTGGGGTGGTCCTGAGCGGGGCATCGACGCCGCCGCGAGGAGCGTGGCGAGCGCGACGGCCGCGACGGCGACGAACGCCGCCGTGACGGCCTCCTGGAACAGGTCGGGCGCCGCCGCGGCGTCGAGCCCGTCCATGTGCCCGTTGACGAGCGCGCCGAGCGCCGCGACGCCGACCGCGCTGCCCATCGACCGGGCGAACAGGTTGGCGCCGGTGACGACCCCGCGCTCGTTCCAGCCGACGCTCGCCTGTGCGGCGATGAGGCTCGGCGTGGCGACCAGGCCGAGGCCGGCGCCGATGAGGAAGCAGCACAGCCCGACGACCCACAGGGTCGGGCGGGACGACGTCAGCGCGAGCACGGTCGCGCCCAGCAGCACGACCGACGTGCCGATGAGCGCAGTCGCGCGGAACCCGATCCGCAGGTAGAGCCGGCCGGACTGGGACGCGCTGATGGGCCAGCCGATGGTGAGGGTCGCCAGGGTCAGGCCCGAGACGAGCGGGGTGACGTGCAGCAGCGCCTCGAGGTAGCTCGGTACGTACGACGTCAGGCCGAGCAGGATCGCGCCGACGCCCACCCCGACGAGGGCTGTGGACCGCAGCAGCGGCCGGGAGAACACCCACAGCGGCAGCACGGGCTCGGCGGCCCGGCGCTCGACGAGCACGAACCCGACCAGCAGCACCGCGGCGACCGACAGCGACGCGATCGACGGGAGCGACGCCCACGCCCACGCGTTGCCGCCCTCGAGCAGCCCGAGGATCAGCAGGCTGAGCCCGGCGGTGAGCAGCGCGCCACCCGTCCAGTCGATGCGGTGCCGGGTCCGCTCGACGGTCTCGTGCAGGAACCGGACCAGCAGCGTCGCCGCCGCGATGCACAGCGGGATGTTCACGAAGAAGATCCACCGCCACGACAGGTACTCCGAGAACACCCCGCCGAGCGTCGGCCCGACGACCGACGACACGCCCCACACGCTCGCGATGTACCCCTGCGCCTTGGCCCGCTCCGCGACCGTGTAGATGTCCCCGGCGATCGTCACCGCCATCGGCTGCACCGCCCCGGCGCCGAGCCCCTGCACCGCGCGGAACGCGATGAGCGCGGGCATGCTCCACGCGACCCCGCACAGCACCGACCCGACGAGGAACAGGCCGACCCCGACGAGGATCACCGGCTTGCGGCCCACCGTGTCGGCGAGCTTGGAGTAGATCGGGACGGACACCGCCTGCGTGAGCAGGTAGATCGAGAACAGCCACGGGAAGCTCGTGAACCCGCCGAGGTCCCGGACGATCGTGGGCACGGCCGTCGCGAGGATCGTCGCGTCGATCGCGACCAGGCCGGTCGTCGTCATGATCGCGACGAGGATCGGTCCGCGGTCCGAGCGGAACCCGACGCTCGCGCGGGTCACGGGGCTGGCGTCGCTCACACCGTCCTCCAAGTCGGTGCATCGTGCAGGCATTCCCTCCGACCGTAGGCTGACCGGCGTGGACCAGCAGCGCGAGTACCGGATGACCGGCTTCGTCGTGCGGGAGCACCGCGTGCCGGTGCCCGTCGACTGGTCGGACCCGCAGCGGTTCGGGTCGATCGACGTGTTCGTGCGCGAGCTCGTCGACCCGCTGCGCGCGAACGACGACCTGCCGCTGCTGCTGTTCCTGCAGGGCGGACCCGGCGGCCAGGGACCGCGGCCGCTCGGCGGCGGGTGGGTCGCGAAGGCCCTGGAGAAGCACCGGCTCGTGCTGCTCGACCAGCGGGGGACCGGCCGCTCGTCGCGCGTCGACGGCCGCAGCATCGCGCGGTTCCCCGACGCCGCGACGGCCGCCGACTACCTCGCGTGCTTCCGCGCCGACGCGATCGTCGCCGACGCCGAGCACGTCCGCACGACCCTGTACGGGGGCCGGACGTGGGCGACGCTCGGCCAGTCGTACGGCGGCTTCCTCACGCTCGCCTACCTGTCCCGCCACCCCGAGGCGCTCACCGCCTGCTACGTCACGGGCGGCCTGCCCGGTATCACCGCCGACGCCGAGACCGTCTACCGGCACACGTTCCGCCGCCAGGCCGCGCGCAACACCGAGCTCGCCCGCCGCCACCCTGGTGACATCGCCGTGCTCGGGACGCTCGCGGACCGGCTCGCGGGCGGCGACGTGACACTGCCCAACGGCGACCCGTTCACCCCCGAGCGGCTCCAGACGCTCGGCATGGGCCTCGGCATGAGCACGGGGATCGACGAGGTGCACTGGCTGCTCGACACCGCGCTCGACGACACCGGCGAGCCCGCGTCCGGGTTCCTCGCGAGCGTCGCGCACCAGACGTCGTTCGACACCAACCCCCTGTACGCCGTGCTGCAGGAGGTCATCTACCACCAGGGCGAACGCGCCGGCGGCTGGGCCGCGCAGGACGAGCTCGCGCGCTGGGACTCGTTCACGTCGACCGCCCGGCCCCTGCTGCTCACGGGCGAGGCGATGTTCCCGTGGATGTACGAGCAGCACACCGCCCTGCGACCGTTCCGGGAGGTCGCGCACCGGCTCGCCGAGCGGCGCTCGTGGCCCGCGCTGTACGACGTCGAGCGGCTCGCCTCGAACGCGGTGCCCGTCGCCGCCGTCCAGTACTACGACGACCCGTACGTCGACCTCGACCTGGCCCTCGCGACCGCGTCGGCGGTCGGGAACACGCAGGTGTGGATCACCAACGAGCACCTGCACGACGGGCTGCGCGTCGCCGGGGACACGATCCTGCCGCGCCTCGTCGACCTCGCCGCCGGGACCTGGTCGGTGACCGGGCGGTAGCCGCCCGGTGCGTGTCGGTGGTGCGCGGGACGATGGCCCGGTCACCCCGACGCGCACACGGAGGCACCGTCATGGAGTTCAGGCTCGAGCTCGTGTTCGTCCCGGTCAGCGACGTCGACCGGGCCAAGGCGTTCTACGCCGACCAGGTCGGGTTCGTCGTGGACCACGACCAGCGGGTCAGCGACGACCTCCGGTTCGTCCAGCTCACCCCGCCCGGGTCCGCCTGCTCGATCGCGATCGGCGAAGGGCTCATCGACACGGTCCCGGGCTCGCTCAAGGGGCTGCAGGTGGTGGTCGACGACGCCGACGCGGCGCGCGAGTTCCTGGTGGAGCACGGCGTCGAGGCGTCGCCCGTGCAGGACCTGGCGTGGGGGCGGTTCACCGGCTTCACGGACCCCGACGGCAACGAGTGGACCATCCAGCAGCTCCCGGCCTGGCGGGGCGCGGGCGGCTGAACCGGGCCCGTCGGGCGGGTCGGGCGCGCATGCGTGGTCCGAGGGGCGAGATCCACGGGCTGACCTGCGGCGAGGGGTCAAGTGCGGGGCCGCGCGTGCCGACGACCGGGTGTGAACGGACAGACGGCCGTGCCCGCCGGGTGGTACGACGACGGGTCGACCCCCGGCGTGCAGCGCTGGTACGACGGCACCGGCTGGACCGAGCACGTCCGACCGGTCGACGGTCCGCCCGCCGC
>JAEWCA010000565.1 GCA_023390875.1 Actinomycetes bacterium | reverse complement strand
TGGCTGCCGCGTCGTCCGCCGGCGCGGCGTCCGGCGTCGCTGCGGCGTCGTCCGCCTGCGTGGCTGCGTCGTCCGCCGGTGCCGCCTCGTCCGGCGAAGTGGATTCGTCGACCGGGGGAGCGACCTGGGCGGGTGCGTCGCTCACCGCAGCGGGCGCTGCCGCGTCCGTCGCGTCGTCGGTCACCTGTGTCGAGGGGGCGGCGGCGGTCGTCTCGTCGGGCTCGGACGCCGGTGCGGGGGTCTCGGTCATTGGGTCTCCACTCCCTCGATGATGACGTCGGACACCGGGGCCGTGTAGCCGCCCTTGTCGACGGTGCCCGCGTCAGCGATGGCCTGCAGCACGTCCATGCCGGACGTGATGTGGCCAAACACGGTGTAGCCGCCCGCCGAGTCCGACGGGATGGTGCTGTCCTCGTAGACGAGGAAGAACTGGCTGCCCATGGAGCTGCCGTCGTTGCCGACGCGCGCCATGGCGATGGTGCCGGCGGGGTAGACGTCGTCCGCCGGGGCGTTCTCGATGGGACCCCACGTGTAGCCGGGGCCGCCCTGGCCGGTTGCGGTGGGGTCGCCGCACTGGAGCACGTGGATGCCCTCGGTGACGAGCCGGTGGCACTTCGTGCCGTCGAAGTACCCCTCCTGCGCGAGCGTCACGAAGTTCGCGACGGCCTGCGGCGCCTTGGCGCCGTCGAGCGAGATGCCGACAGCGCCCTGGGTGAGGTTGATCGAGCCGGTCCACTCGCGGCCCTCGGCCAGCGACGCGGCGGGCAGGACGCCGCCGTTGCCGGTGCGCGGCGTCGCGCTCTGGTCGGGGGTGGCCGCGTCCGTCGGGGCCGTCGTGGTGTCGGCGGTGGGCGTGGAGTCGTCGCGCGTGAGCGCGAATGCCGCACCGATGCCGACGACGAGGACGAGCGCACCGGCGACGCTGCCGGCGATGACCCGCTGACGGTGGTGGCGGGCGCGGGACTTGGCCTGGCGCTCCTGCCACTTCTCGTACCGGCGGCGCTCGTACTCACGCTCGCGCTTGCTGGACACGCACACTCTCCTCGCGTCGAGGTGCGGTGGGGCAGGAGCACTACCTGCCGCACTGCACGAAGGGACCCGGGACAGTCTAGGCAAGCGGAGGCCCTCGCGAGCCAGCGACCGACGCGCGGACGTCGGCGCGTCGGGCCCCGTGCGTCTAGCGTGCGGTGCATGCAGCTGCTGACGGTGGTCGCCCCGGTGTTCGCGGCACGGTGCACGCTCGTGGTGGCGGACCACGGGGACTGCGTGGTCGTCGACCCCGGCGCGGGCGTCGCGGGCGAGGTCGCGCAGCTCGTCGAGCGGCACGGGTTGCGACCGCGGGCGCTGCTCGCGACGCACGGGCACGTGGACCACACGTGGGACGCGGCGGTCCTGTCGGAGCGGTTCGGCGTGCCGTTCGTCCTGCACACCGCGGACGCCTACCGGCTCGCGGACCCGTTCGGCACGCTCGGGGTGCTCGGCGGTCGGCAGTCGCCGCACGACCCGTCGGGTCCGCTGGCCCAGGCGCTGGCGGCCGCGGGTGTCGGCCCGACGACCTACGGGGAGCCCGCGCGCGTCGAGGCGTTCGGGACCGGTCCGGGCGGCCGTTCCGACGACGTCGCCCTCGCCTTCGGGACGGTGCGGCTGCTGGCCCGGCACGCCCCGGGCCACACCGAGGGCTCGACGCTGTACCTGCTCGACGTCGACGGGGCGGGACCGGTCGCGCTCACCGGGGACGTCCTGTTCGCGGGCAGCATCGGCCGCACCGACCTGCCGGGCGGCGACGACGCCGAGATGGCCCGGACGCTGCGCGAGGTGGTCGCGGTGCTCCCGCCCGAGACCGTCGTCGTGCCGGGGCACGGCCCGACGAGCGACGTCGCGACCGAGCTGGCCACCAACCCGTACCTGCGCGGGGTCCGCTGAAACGAGGACGCGTCGGCCCGCCGGAGTCTGGAAGGATTCGGCCCCATGGCACGACCGACCCCTCTGTCCGGATTCCCCGAGTGGCTGCCCGAGGGCCGCCTCGTCGAGCAGCACGTGCTCGACGTCCTGCGCCGCACGTTCGAGCTCCACGGGTTCGCGGGCATCGAGACGCGCGCCGTCGAGCCGCTCGACCAGCTGCTGCGCAAGGGGGAGACCTCCAAGGAGGTCTACGTGCTGTCGCGCCTCCAGGAGGACCCGGACAGCGCGCCCGACGCCGCCGACCGCGCCGGCAGGCTCGGGCTGCACTTCGACCTCACCGTGCCGTTCGCGCGGTACGTGCTGGAGAACGCCGGCCACCTCGCGTTCCCGTTCCGCCGGTACCAGATCCAGAAGGTGTGGCGCGGCGAGCGGCCCCAGGACGGGCGGTTCCGCGAGTTCGTGCAGGCCGACATCGACGTCGTCGGCGCCGGCGACCTGCCGTACCACTACGAGGTCGAGCTGCCGCTGGTCATGGCGGAGGCCCTCGGGGCGCTGCGCGAGATCGGCGTGCCGCCCGTGCGGATCCTCGTGAACAACCGCAAGGTCGCCGAGGGCTTCTACCGGGGCCTGGGCCTCACCGACGTCGAGGCGGTCCTGCGCAACATCGACAAGCTCGACAAGATCGGGCCCGACGCCGTCGCCGCGCTCCTGGTGGCCGAGGCAGGCGCGAACGACGCGCAGGCGGCTGCGTGCCTCGAGCTCGCGGCGATCAGCGGTGAGGACGAGTCGGTCGTCGACCGGGTCCGCGACCTGGCCCAGCGCCACGACGCAGCCCACGAGCTGCTCGACACCGGCCTGACCGAGCTCGGGGCGCTGATCCGCGCGGCGTCCGAGCGCGCACCGGGCGTCGTCGTGGCCGACCTCAAGATCGCCCGCGGGCTCGACTACTACACGGGCTCCGTCTACGAGACCGTGCTCGTCGGGCACGAGCAGCTCGGGTCGATCTGCTCGGGCGGCCGCTACGACACGCTCGCGTCCGACGGCACGACGACCTACCCGGGTGTCGGCCTGTCCATCGGCGTCTCCCGGCTCGTGTCCCGGCTCGTCGGCGGTGGCCTCGTGAAGGCGACCCGCTCGGTCCCGAGCGCCGTGCTCGTCGCGGTCACGCACGAGGAGGACCGGTCGCGGTCCGACGCGGTGGCCGTCGCGCTGCGTGCACGCGGCATCCCGGTCGAGGTCGCACCGTCGGCCGCCAAGTTCGGCAAGCAGATCCGGCACGCCGACCGCCGGGGGATCCCGTACGTGTGGTTCCTGGGCCAGGCCGACGAGGAGGGCGTCGTCGCGGGCGACCAGGTCAAGGACATCCGCTCGGGCGAGCAGGTGCCCGCGGACGCCTCGAGCTGGCGGCCGCCCGCGGAGGACCGCTGGCCCCGCGTGGTGCCCGCCGGGAGCTGACGCGCCGACACGAACGGTTGACGGCGCCTCGAACACGTGTTCGACTGGCGGCATGAGGTGGGACGGCCAGCGGCTGACCGCGGAGCGCGACGAGGGGACCCTGCCGGGGCTGCCCCTCGCCGGGCTCGTCCGCACGGTGCGGACGCCGGAGTTCGCGGGCGTCACGTTCCACGAGGTGCTGTGCCGGAGCGCGCTCAACAAGGTGCCGGCGGCGTCGCAGATGCCGTTCCGGTGGACCATCAACCCGACGCGCGGCTGCCTGCACGCGTGCCGGTACTGCTTCGCGCGGCCCACGCACGAGTACCTCGAGCTCGGCGCGGGCGTCGACTTCGAGACGCAGATCGTCGTGAAGACGAACGTCGTCGAGGTGCTGCGCGCCGAGCTCGCCCGGCGGTCCTGGGGCCACGAGCACGTCGCGCTCGGCACCAACACCGACCCGTACCAGCGGGTCGAGGGCCGGTACCGGCTCATGCCGGGGATCATCGCGGCCCTCGCCGGCAGCGGGACGCCGCTGTCGATCCTCACCAAGGGCACGCTGCTGCGCCGGGACCTGCCGCTGCTCGTCGAGGCGGCGGAGCAGGTACCGGTCGGGCTCGGCGTGTCGCTCGCCGTGGGCGACGAGACGCTGCAGCAGGCCGTCGAACCGGGCACGCCGACACCGCGGGCCCGGCTCGACCTGATCCGCGCGGTCCGCGAGGCCGGGCTGCCGTGCGGCGTCATGGTGGCGCCCGTGATGCCGTGGCTCACCGACGGCACGGACCAGCTCGACGACCTGCTGGCCCGGCTGGCGGACGCCGGCGCCACCGGCGTGACCGTGCTGCCGCTGCACCTGCGGGGCTCGGTCAAGCCGCTGTTCCTCCAGTGGCTCGCCGAGCACGAGCCGCACCTCGTCGGCCGGTACGAGGCGCTGTACGGCCCGCGGTCGTCCGTCCCGCCCGAGTACTCCCGGTGGCTGCGCGACCGTGTCGCGCCGCTGCTCGTGCGGCACGGCTTCGCCTCGTCGGCCGGTCACCGGTCGCAGCGGGGCGAAGGTGCGTACCCGGACGGGAGCATCCCGTGGGGTCGTGCCGAGGCGCCCGACCCGCAGGTCGCGCAGCCGACGTTGTTCTGAGCGCTCGACCGGCGCGAGAGCGCGGAGGCGCAATGTCGGCGGCGTCCCCGCACACGGCGGGCACTAGGATCGTGCGGGCGCCCGGTGGGCGCGACCCACCCCCGACCCCGAAGGACCTTCCGTGCTCCGCACCCACACGGCCGGCTCGCTGCGAGCCGAGCACATCGGCACCACCGTCACCCTCACGGGCTGGGTGGACCGCCGCCGGGATCACGGCGGCGTGGCGTTCGTCGACCTGCGGGACGCGTCGGGCATCGCGCAGGTCGTCATCCGGGACGAGTCCGTGGCGCACGGGCTGCGCGCGGAGTACGTGCTGCAGGTGACGGGCGTCGTGGGTCGTCGTCCGGAGGGCAACGAGAACCCGCACCTCGCGACGGGCGAGATCGAGCTCGTCGCGTCGAAGGTCGTGGTGCTCAACGAGGCCGCGCCGCTGCCGTTCCAGGTGTCGTCGTCGCTCGACGAGCCCGTCGGCGAGGAGGCCCGCCTCAAGCACCGCTATCTCGACCTGCGCCGGCCCGCGCCGGCCCGGGCGATGCGCCTGCGTGCCAAGGCCAACCAGGCGGCGCGCGCGGTGCTCGACGCGCAGGACTTCGTCGAGGTCGAGACGCCCACCCTCACGCGCTCCACACCGGAGGGCGCCCGCGACTTCCTGGTGCCCGCGCGGCTCGCGCCCGGCTCCTGGTACGCGCTCCCGCAGTCGCCGCAGCTCTTCAAGCAGCTGCTCATGGTCGGCGGTCTCGAGCGGTACTACCAGATCGCCCGCTGCTACCGCGACGAGGACTTCCGCGCGGACCGGCAGCCGGAGTTCACGCAGCTCGACGTCGAGATGAGCTTCGTCGAGCAGGACGACGTGATCGCGCTCGGCGAGCAGATCGTCGTCGCGCTGTGGCGCCTCATCGACGTCGAGATCCCGACGCCGATCCGGCGCATGACGTTCGCGGACGCGATGGCGCGTTACGGCAGCGACAAGCCCGACCTGCGGTTCGGGCTCGAGCTCACCGAGCTGACCCAGTACTTCAAGGACACCCCCTTCCGCGTGTTCCAGGCGCCGTACGTCGGCGCCGTCGTCCAGCCCGGTGGCGCCTCGACCCCGCGACGCGGCTTCGACGCGTGGCAGGAGTGGGCCAAGCAGCGCGGCGCCAAGGGCCTCGCGTACGTGACGGTCGGCGAGGACGGCGAGCTCGGCGGCCCGGTCGCCAAGAACATCACCGAGTCCGAGCGTGCGGGCCTGGCGGCGGCCGTGGGCGCGAGCCCGGGCGACGCGATCTTCTTCGCCGCCGGCTCCGTGTCCGACGCGCGTGCGCTGCTCGGTGCCGCGCGCCTCGAGATCGGCCGCCGCGGCGGGCTCATCGACGAGGACGCGTGGGAGTTCGTCTGGGTCGTCGACGCGCCGCTGTTCAAGCCCACGGGCGAGGACGACGACGTCGCGGTCGGCGGCGGCGCCTGGACCGCCGTGCACCACGCGTTCACGTCGCCGACGCCCGAGTGGATCGACACGTTCGAGCAGGACCCGGGCGCGGCGCTCGCGTACGCGTACGACATCGTGTGCAACGGCAACGAGATCGGCGGCGGCTCGATCCGTATCCACCGCCGTGACGTGCAGGAGCGCGTGTTCGACGTCATGGGCATCGGTCCGGCCGAGGCGCAGGAGAAGTTCGGCTTCCTGCTCGACGCGTTCCAGTTCGGCGCACCGCCGCACGGCGGCATCGCGTTCGGCTGGGACCGGATCGTGGCGCTCATGACGAAGTCGGAGTCGATCCGCGACGTCATCGCGTTCCCGAAGTCGGGCGGCGGGTACGACCCGCTGACGGCCGCGCCGGCGCCCATCACGCCCGAGCAGCGCCGCGAGGCCGGCGTGGACGCGAAGCCGAAGCCGGCGGCGGGTCCGGTCGCGGGGGAGCAGCCGACCGCGTGAGCGGGCTGCTCGACCGGCTCCCCGAGGGGTGGCAGCGGCACCGCATGCTCGACGGGCTCGACGCGCGCTGGCAGGACGCGGTGGTCGTCGGCGACGCGCGTGCGGTGCTGCTCGCGTCGCCGTCGCCACGCGGGCCGTTCCTGCTGACGCTCGGCTCCGGTCCGGACGTCGAGCGGCTGCTCACGGACGTCGTCGCGTGCCGCCACGAGTCCGGTTCGCCGCTGGCACGGGCCGGCTTCGTCGACCGCGCGGGGTGGCTGAACGTCACGCGTGACGCCGACGCACCGGCCTCCGCCGTCGCCGCCCTGGGGCTCGCGCCGTTCTCGGTGTGGGACTGGCTCGCCCTCGACCAGGCGCCGCCGGCGGTCGCGGGGGAGACGACCGTCCGTCGGCTCGACGCGGTCGGCGAGGCGGACGCGGTCCGCGCGTGCCTCGCCGAGAGCAACCCGGGCACGTCCGCCGACCCCGCACGCCCGGGCGAGGCCGGCTGGTGGGGCGTGGACGGTCCGGACGGCCTGGTCGGGGTCGTCGGAGCGGCCGGCCGCGGCTTCGCCGGTGGTCCGTCGTCGTGGCACGTCCACGGGCTCGGTGTCGTCCCGTCCGCACGGACCGGCGGGCTCGGCACCGCCCTGACGCGGGCCGCGGCGCGGGAGGCCTTCGCCGACGGTGCGGCGTTCGTCAGCCTCGGGATGTACGCGCACAACGCGGTGGCCCGTCGGCTCTACGCGCGGCTCGGCTTCACGCTCGTCGCGGAGCTCGCGTCGTTCGGGCCCGCGGGCGCCGACCGCCCGCCCGCGTGAGCGCCCGTGGCG
>JAEWCA010000552.1 GCA_023390875.1 Actinomycetes bacterium | reverse complement strand
ACCGGCGACCTCGACCAGGGTGGACGTCGCAGGCGAGGCGGAGGCGCCCACGCGGGCGTTCGCTTCGTCTGCCACGTCGATCACTTCTCCGCGTCAGCCGCGGCCTGCGTGGCGTCGACGATGTCCTGCGGGGACGCCTGACCGGCGAACATCAGGGCGATCTCGTCGTTCATGGCGCCACCGACCGAGGCACCGAACGCCGTGTCGAAGTACAGCTGGACGTACGGGGCCGCGTCGCGGACCTTGAGCAGGCTGGCCAGCGCCGGGTCCTTGACGTACTGCGACGCCGTCGGGTTGGTCGGCAGACCCATGTCCTGCTCGGCGAAGCCCTTCTGGACCTTGTCGGACAGCAGGTAGTTCACGAAGTCGACGGCAGCGTCGGGCGCGTCGTTCGAGACGGCCCACGCGTCGCCGCCACCGAGGGCGGCCGTGGCCTCACCCTTGTCGCCCGCGAACGTCGGGAACGGGAACCAGCCGGTGTTCTCGCCGAGGCCCTTGCCGTCCTCCGTGAGGCCCTGCATGACGCCGGGCTCCCAGTGGCCCTGGAGCTCGGTCGCGACCTTGCCCGTGGCCAGGAGGCCCGAGGCGGAGGTGGCGCCGGTCTGGGCCGGGGTGGAGAGGAAGCCGGAGTTGAACGGCTCGGCCTTGAGGATCGTCTGGAGGTTCTCGCCCGCCTTGATGAAGCACGGGTCGGAGAAGTCGAGCGTCTTGACCGACTCCTGCAGCGTCGACTCGGAGCACGCGCGCAGGGCCGTGTAGTACCAGTAGTGCGCGGCGGGCCACTTGTCGCCGGCGCCGACGGAGATCGGCTCGAAGCCGGCGGACGCGCCGGTCTCCTTCAGCTTCGCGATGTCCGCGGCGAAGTCGTCCCACGTCGTGGGGGGCTCGGTGATGCCGGCCTGCGCCCAGAGCGCCTTGTTGTACCAGAAGCCGACGACGCCGAGGGAGAACGGCAGACCGTACGTCTTGCCGTCGACCTGCCAGCCCGCGACCGAGCCACCGATCTTGTCGATGGACTCCTTGGCACCCTCGGAGATGTCCTTGGTGATGCCGGCGGCGACGTGGTCCTTCAGCTCGCCGCCACCACGCTCCATGTAGATGTCGGGCGTGTCGCCGGACTGGAACGCGGCCTCGAGCTTCGTGACCATGTCCTCGTGCTGCATCGCGGAGATCTCGATGTGCACGCCGGGGTTCTCGGCCTCGAAGTCCTTCGCGACCTGCTCGTAGTAGCCCTTGCCGGGGTCGGTGTTGCTGTTGTGCCACCAGGTGATGGTGGTCTTGCCACCGCTGGTCGAGTCGTCGTTGCCTTCTGCGTCGCCGCCGGAGCTGCAGGCTCCGAGCAGGGCGAGGCTCATACCCAGCGCCAGGGCGCCAAGGACGGGTGTCCTCTTCATCTTCGAACTCCTCGTCGTCACTGAGAGGGATGGACGCCGCAAGGTTGGCAGCCTCCTGGGCACATGTCAAAAACGTTATCGAGAACGTTATCGAACCGTTGCGTTATGCTCACCGGCGTGGAGCCGATCCCCCGCGTGAAGATGGCCGACGTCGCCCAGATCGCCGGCGTCTCCGTCGCGACCGTGTCCAAGGTGGTCAACGGTCGCTACGGGGTCGCCCAGAGCACGCTCACGCGGGTACAGGAAGTCATCGACCAGCTCGGCTACGAGACGAGCCTCGGCGCCCGCAGCCTGCGCAGCTACCGGACGAACGTGCTCGGCATCCTCGTCGCGGAGTTCGAGCCGTACAGCACCGAGCTCCTCAAGGGCGCGTCCGGCGCGGTCGGTCCGACGGGGTACGAGCTGCTCGCGTACTCGGGCGGCGGAGCCGGCGGGGCGGACGTCGGCTGGGAGCGCCGGTACCTCTCGCGGCTGTCCGGCACGTTGATCGACGGCGCCGTCATCGTCACTCCGACGGTCGTCGAGGCCGTGCCCGGCGTGCCCGTCGTCGCGGTCGACCCGCACACCGGTCCGTCCGGTTTCCCGACCGTCGACGCCGACAGCCTCGCGGGTGCCGTGCTCGCCACCGAGCACCTCCTCGGGCTCGGCCACCGCCGCATCGGCTTCCTCGGCGGGCGCCCCGACCTCGAGTCGGCGAGCCTGCGCGAGGCCGGGTTCCGGCAGGCCATGGCGGCCGCGGGCGTCGAGGTCGACGAGGCGCTCGTGCTGGTCGGCGGCTACCGACCCGAGACCGCGGACCAGCCGGCCCACCAGCTGCTCTCGATGGCCGAGCCGCCCACCGCGGTGTTCGCCGCGAACGACCTCTCCGCGATCCGCGTCATGGAGGTCGCCCGCTCGCTCGGGCTGCGCGTCCCCGAGGACCTCTCGGTGATCGGGTTCGACAACGTCCCCGAGTCCGCGATGGCGACACCGCCGCTCACCACCATCAGCCAGCCGCTGCAGCAGATGGGCGCCGAGGCGCTGCGGATGCTCGTCGACCTCATCGACGGCAAGGAGCGCTCGACGCACAGCCGGCTCCCGACCGCGCTCGTCGAGCGCGCGTCGTGCGCACCGCCGCGCACCCGCTGAGCCCTGCCCCATGGCACCAGGGTCCGTGAGATCCCTGTGCGTCCGAACGGGTGAAAGCGTTCACCTCGTGTCCCCCTCGCGTGGCCTGCGCGCGAACCGGGAGGTACCGGGACGCATCTGTCCGCCCGGGCCGTCGAACTTCACCCGCGCCGTCCACCGCTCGGCGCAGCCGCACGCGCCGGACGGCGCTACGCCCGCACCGTGACGGCGCGGTGCCGTGGGGTGTGCACAGCCCGGCCGGACCGCGCGCGCACGAGCGCGAACGGGATGCGCACCGCCCGTGACCGGGACGGCATGAACCGCAGGAAGAACCCGAGCCGCAGCAGCCACGCGACCCACCCGGTGATCGGCACGCCGTACAGGGTGGCGACGCCGCGACCCGTGCCGAACGACGCGGCGGCGCCGAGGCCCAGGTAGCGGAACGGCCGCCCGGGGCGGCCGCGCAGCGTGTGGGCGACGTTGCGGCCCACCTGGTCGCCGGCCTTGATGGCCCACAGGGCGTTCGCGGGGACGGGCACACCGGTGCGTGGGTGCTGCACGGCGGCGGCGTCGCCCGCGGCCCAGACGTTCGACGGCGGCCGGGCACCGACCGGTGTGACGCGCAGGTCGCGCTGCGTGAGGAGCCGGCCGCGCGCGTCGCGGGCGAGCGGCTCCAGGC
>JAEWCA010000501.1 GCA_023390875.1 Actinomycetes bacterium | reverse complement strand
GGCACGTCCACCGCGACCACGAACGGGCGGTCCGGCAACGCGGCGACGGCCGCGACGAGCTCGCCGGCCACCCCGCCGACCCCGCCTCCGCGCGACCCGATCCCCAGCACGCCGTCGAGCACGACGTCGGCCCCCGCGACCAGGCCGGCGGCGTCCTCGACGGACGTCCTGTCCGCGACGCCCACCACCCGCCCACCCGCGGCCCGCAGCGCGGCGAGCCCCTCGGCGTGCACCCGCTCCGACGTCGTCACCGCCCGCACGTCGACCCCGCGGCCCGCCAGCACGGCCCCCGCGTGCAGCGCGTCGCCCCCGTTGTTGCCGCCCCCCGCCAGCACCACGACCCGCGCGCCCGCGACGCGCCCGCGCCGCTCCCGCAGCACCCTCGTGACCTGCACCGCGAGCGCGAACGACGCCCGCTCCATGAGGGGCACCCCTGCCGCGAGCAGCGGCTCCTCCAGCGCGCGAACCTGGTCCGACGTCCATGCGACCTTCACGACGCTCATCCTCCCGGTTGCGCAGGTAACGTGCCTGGCATGCGATTCGGACTCTTCATCCCGCAGGGCTGGCGCCAGGACCTCACCGGCATCGAGACCCGCGACCACTGGGCCGTCATGAACGGCCTCGCCCAGCACGCCGACCAGGGCGACGCCTTCGACTCGATCTGGGTCTACGACCACTTCCACGCCGTGCCGGCGCCCAACGGCGAGGCCACGCACGAGGCGTGGAGCCTCATCAACGCCTACGCGGCGACGACGTCGCGCGTGAAGCTCGGCCAGATGTGCACGTGCATGGCGTACCGGAACCCCGCGTACCTCGCGAAGGTCGCGGCGACCGCCGACGTCATCTCCGGCGGCCGCGTGCAGATGGGCATCGGCGCCGGGTGGTACGAGCACGAGTGGCGCGCCTACGGCTACGGGTTCCCGCGCGCCGGCGAGCGCCTCGCGATGCTCGACGAGGGCGTGCAGATCTTCAAGCAGCTCTGGACGAACGGCGTCGCGACCCTCGACGGCGCGCACTACCAGGTGGACGGCGCACAGCTGTCGCCGCTGCCCCTGCAGGTCGACGGCCCGCCGCTGTGGATCGCCGGCGGGGGCGAGAAGAAGACCCTGCGGATCGCCGCCGAGCACGCCCAGTACACGAACTTCGACGGCTCCCCCGAGGGCTTCGCGCACAAGTCGGAGATCCTGCGCGGCCACTGCGACGACATCGGCCGCCCGTTCGACGAGATCACGCGCTCGGCCAACTACAACGTCGTCATCGGCGAGACGGAGGCGGACGTCGACGACAAGGTCGCGTGGATCGAGGAGCACCTGTCGCTGACCGTGCCGGAGAAGGCCGCCGAGACGACCGAGGAGTACCGGCGCGGGACGCTCGTCGGCACGCCCGAGCAGCTCGTCGAGAAGCTCCAGGGGCTCGAGAAGCTCGGCATGACGTACGCGATCACGTACTTCCTCGACGCCGCCTACGACCGGTCGAGCATCGAGCTGTTCGAGCGCGAGGTCGTCGCCGCGCTGCGCTGACGCCCGCCGCCACGAGGGTCCGCCCGGGTCAGCCGTTCCGGCTCGGGCGGACCATCGCCATCCGGTCCGGCTCGACGAACCCGTACCCGCGGTACAGGCCGTGGGCGTCCGCGGTGAACAGCGTCCACCGGAACAGCGCCCCCGGCCCGTCGTCGATCATCGTCGACACGATGCGCTTGCCGAGCCCGTGACCGCGGTGCCCGGGGTCGACGATGACGTCCGCGAGGTAGGCGAAGTCCACGCCGTCCGAGATCGCCCGCGCGAACCCGACGGTCGCGCCCGTCGCGTCGTCCCACGCGCCCACGACCCGCCACGACGCGTCGATCTGCCGCTCGAGGTGCTCCCGCTCGCGCCACCGGCCCCAGTACGCCTCGGTCGACAGCAGCCGCCAGACGGCGTCCCGGTCGACCCGGTCGCGGTCCGCGGCGACGGTGTACGTCGTCACGTGTCCCGCTCCGCGACGACGACCGCGGACGCGATCCCGGCGTCGTGCGAGATCGAGAGGTGGAACCGGCTCACCCCGAGCTCCTCGGACCGGGCGAGCACCGTGCCGACCACCTCGATCTCGGGCTGCGCCCCGGAGATCCGCCGCACGGTCGCGTCCTGCCAGCTCATGCCCGGGGGTGCGCCGAGCGCCTTCGCGATCGCCTCCTTGGCGGCGAACCGCGCGGCGAGCGAGGTCTCGGGCATCTCGCGCTCCTCGGGCGTGAACAGCTTGTCCCGCAGCGCAGGCACCCGGTGGAGCGTCGCGACGAAGCGGGCGACGTCGACGACGTCGATCCCGACGCCGACGATCACGCGCCGACCCGCGTCACTCGACCGTGACGGACTTGGCCAGGTTGCGCGGCTGGTCCACGTCCAGGCCCTTGGCGGTCGCGAGCTCGCAGGCGAACACCTGCAGCGGCACCACGGCGAGCAGCGGGGCGAGCAGCGTCGGCGCCTTCGGCACGTAGAACACCTCGTCCGCGTACGGCCGGACCGCGTCGTCGCCGTCCTCGGCGATCACCAGGGTGCGCGCACCACGCGCGCGGATCTCCTGGATGTTCGAGACGACCTTCGAGTGCAGCGAGTCCCGCCCGCGCGGCGACGGCACGATGACGAACACCGGCTGACCCGGCTCGATGAGCGCGATGGGCCCGTGCTTGAGCTCGCCCGCCGCGAACCCCTCGGCGTGGATGTACGCGAGCTCCTTGAGCTTGAGCGCACCCTCCATCGCGACGGGGAACCCGACGTGGCGCCCGAGGAACAGCACCGACTGCGTGTCGGCCATCCACCGGGCGATCTCGCGCACGCGGCCGGCGCGGTCGAGGACCTGCTGGATCTTGTCCGGCATCGCGCGCAGCTCGTCGAGGATCGCGGTGACCTCGTCGGCGAACTTGTTGCCGCGCAGCTGGGCCAGGTACAGGCCGAGCAGGTAGGCCGCCGTGATCTGGGCGAGGAACGCCTTGGTCGACGCGACGGCGATCTCGGGACCCGCGTGCGTGTAGAGGACGGCGTCGGACTCGCGCGGGATCGTCGAGCCGTGCGTGTTGACGATCGCGAGCACCTTGGCGCCCTGCTCGCGCGCGTGCCGGACCGCCATGAGCGTGTCCATCGTCTCGCCCGACTGCGACACCGCGACGACCAGGGTCCGCTCGTTGACGACCGGGTCGCGGTAGCGGAACTCGTGCGCGAGCTCGACCTCGACGGGTACGCGGCACCAGTGCTCGATGGCGTACTTGGCGACGTGACCGGCGTACGCGGCGGTGCCGCACGCGATCACCACGATCTTGTCGACGGCCCGCAGCACGGACTCGTCGATGCGCACCTCGTCGAGCACGAGACGGCCCTGCGCGTCCGTGCGACCGAGCAGCGTGTCCGCGACGGCGTGCGGCTGGTCGTGGATCTCCTTGTCCATGAAGGACGTGAAGCCGCCCTTCTCGGCGGCGGCCGCGTCCCAGTCCACGGTGTACGCGCGCGCCTGGGCGGGTGCACCGTCGAAGTCGGTGACCTCGACGGACGTGGGCGTGATGGTGACGACCTGGTCCTGGCCGAGCTCGAGCGCCGAGCGTGTGTGCGCGATGAACGCGGAGACGTCCGAGCCGAGGAAGTTCTCGCCCTCGCCGAGCCCGACCACGAGCGGCGAGTCGTGCCGCGCGCCGACGACGACGTCGGGCACGTCGGCGTGCACGGCGAGCAGCGTGAACGTGCCGTGCAGCGTGCGGGCGACCTGCGCCATGGCCGTCGTGAGGTCCTTGGTCTCGCCGTACGCACGCGCGATGAGCTGCGCGGCGACCTCGGTGTCGGTCTCGGAGCGGAACTCCACGCCCTGCGCGACGAGCTCCGCCTTGAGGGCGGCGAAGTTCTCGACGATGCCGTTGTGGATGACGGCGAGCTTCCCCGCGACGTGCGGGTGGGCGTTCACGTCGGTCGGGCCGCCGTGGGTGGCCCAGCGGGTGTGGCCGATCGCCGCGGTCGCCTCGGGCAGCGGGTGGAGGTCGATCTCCTCGACGAGGTTCGCGAGCTTGCCGGCCTTCTTGGCCGTCGCGAGCTCGCTGCCGGGCCCGACGAGCGCGACGCCGGCCGAGTCGTAGCCGCGGTACTCGAGCCGCCGCAATCCCTCCACGACCACGTCGAGGGGACGCTCGCTGGGCACCTGACTACCGACGTAGCCGACGATTCCACACATGGCCGCGAGTCTACCGGGGTCCGTCCGGTCACCCGTCCCGGGGAGCGTGCCGCGCTCGGCGGCCGACGTCGGCGCGGCGTCCGGGTGGACGAGGTGCGGCAGCACGCGTCCCGTCCGGCACAATCGGACGCGTGTCACCGTCGCTCTCCCCGGCCACGCCGTACGTCGACCTGGACCGCGACGCGTGGACGCGGCTGTCGGCCTCCACGCCGCTGCCGCTCACGGACGCCGACGTGGACCGCCTCGCGGGCCTCGGCGACCCGATCGACCTCGCCGAGGTCGACGCGATCTACCGTCCGATCTCGCGGCTCCTCGACCTGTACATCGAGGCCACCCGGGCGCTGCACGCCGCGTCGAGCACGTTCCTGCGGGAGGACGTCGGCGGCACCCCGTTCGTGATAGGCGTCGCCGGGTCCGTCGCGGTCGGCAAGTCCACGACCGCGCGCCTGCTGCGCGAGCTCCTTGCCCGCTGGCCCGCGACCCCGCGCGTGCAGCTCGTCACGACCGACGGCTTTCTCTACCCCAACGCCGAGCTCGAGCGCCGCGGGCTCATGGAGCGCAAGGGCTTCCCCGAGTCGTACGACCGGCGCGCGCTGCTGCGGTTCGTGTCCAAGGTCAAGGCCGGCCGTCCCGAGGTCCGCGCCCCCGTGTACGACCACCTCACGTACGACATCGTCCCGGGGCGCGAGACCGTCGTGAACCGCCCCGACGTGCTCATCGTCGAGGGCCTCAACGTGCTGCAGCCCGCCCGGCCGACCGCCGAGGGCTCGTCGAACCTCGCGGTGAGCGACTTCTTCGACTTCTCGATCTACGTCGACGCGCGGCCCTCGGACGTGCGGCAGTGGTACGTCGACCGGTTCCTCACGCTGCGCGAGACGGCCTTCGCCAAGCCCGAGTCGTTCTTCCACCGGTACGCGTCGCTGTCGGACGACCAGGCGGTGGCGAAGGCCGAGCAGATCTGGGACTCGATCAACGCCCCGAACCTCGAGCAGAACATCCTGCCGACCCGCAGCCGCGCGACCCTCGTGCTCACCAAGGGGTCCGACCACTCGGTCGAGCGCGTGCGCCTGCGCAAGCTCTGACCGTCAGCTCTGACCGTCAGCCCTGGCCGTCAGCTCTGGGGCGTGCCCCGCGGGACGATGAGCTCGACGGGGTAGTCCGTGCTGTCGGTGCCCTCGAGCGCCGCGAGCGTGTCGTGCACCTCCTGCGACGGTGCGCCACAGGGGTCCACCGGGAGCAGCGGCCGCACGGCACGGCCGAGCGCGTCGACCAGCCACACGACGGTCCGCGTGGGGCCCTCGGCGCCGCACGTCCCGGCCGGCTCGGTCTGCGGGCGGTCGACGAGTGCGAGCAGCGGGCCGAGGTCGCCCTCGAGCCGGGACTGCGTGACGGCGGCCCAGGTGCCGGACGAGTCACGCAGCCGGCCACCCGTGGTGCACGTGACGACGCTCTCGGGCACGAAGTCGTCGGGGATCCGTCCCGCCGCGGGCACGTCGGGGTGCGGCGTGCGGCGGACCCTGCCGTCCGTCGAGGCCGGCACGAGCTCGAGCACGGACAGGACCTGGGGTGCCAGGCAGTCGGCCGCCGGTGCGACGCGCGCGACGGGCGCGGACGGTGCGGGGCTCCCGGCGCACGCGGTGAGCAGCGCGGACGCGAGGACGACGGCGGCGAGCGCACGTGCCGCCCGACCGCCTCCTCGTGACCTCGCCCGTCCTGCCATCGCCGCCCCCTGTGTCGTCGACCGCACGACGACGCAACCCCCTGAGGGCCGGCCCGGTGCGGGAGTGCCGACACCGCCGTCGACCCGCTCCGAGAATAGGCACGCTTCCGGCGAGTCACCCCCGCTGTGACCGGATCGTTAGGCCGCGGGCTCGGATCGTGAGCGGTCCGTGACCTCCGGGGCGCGCGACGCGGGCCGGGCGGGGGCGAGATCCCCCACCACCCGCGGTCCGGACGGCAGGTCCGTGGCGGCCGCCGGATCGGCCGAGGTGCCGGCACGACGACCCCGGAGCCTGTCGACCGTCGGGCGCCAGTGGCGCAGCAGCCAGTCCACGCCCAGCCCGATGAGGAAGCCGCCGACGACGCCGACCACGACCGCGGCCCACGGGTGACCGCTCAGCCACGCGCCGGCACCCACCCCGATCGCGGTGGCGTACAGCGCCCACGTCACGGCCGCGAGCGCCGTCAGGCCGACGAACCGCCGACGCGGGTACCGCAGCGTGCCCGCCGTCATGTTGACCGCGACCCGGCCGACGGGGATGTACCGCGCGGCGATGATGAACGCGGGACCCCGCTCGCCGAGCGCCCGCTCCGCCCAGTCGAGAGCGGCGCGTCCGCGGCGGCCCTTCATGAACCGCAGCTCGCGGACCTTGACCATGCTGCCGATCTGGTAGGCGATCTGGTCGCCGGTGAACGCGCCCGCCGCGGCGACCAGCATCACGAGCGGCAGGTTCGGCGCACCCGTCGCCATCGCGAGCGACGCCATCGCGATGACCACGGACTCGCTCGGGATCGGCGGGAAGAACCCGTCGATCGCCGCGAACAGGTAGAGCACGACGAAGACCCACGGGGAGCCGGCGAGCGCGAGGGCCCAGGCCTCCAGCACGTGTCATCAGCTCCTGCGGTCGGGTGGCGCGCCGTCCTGGCGCCGTCCCTCCACCGTAGGTTCCCGACCACGTCGGCGACATAGGGGGAACCCCCGGGTCACCCCTGGGGCGACCCCCACCGACGCTCGGGGGTGCTCACGCCTCCAGCGGGAACCCGAGCGCCTGCGCGGCACCCTCCGGCCGGGGCTCGCTGGCCCAGCGGTACCCGAGCTCGTTCGTCGCGGCGAGCGAGCGCAGCTCCGCGCGGTCGAGGTACAGCGTGCCGCCCAGGTGGTCCGTCTCGTGCTGCACGATCCGGGCCGACCACCCCGTGACGACCTCGTCGAGCGGGCGGGCCGTCTCGTCGTGGCCGACGAGTCGCACGCGCCGCGCACGAGCGACCACGGCCTGGTAGCCGGTGACGCTGAGGCAGCCCTCGTAGAACGAGACCCGCCCGTCGTCGAGCGGGGTGTACTGCGGGTTCACCAGCACGCGGAACGACAGCGGCGCACGCTCGCGCGTCGCGGCGATCTCGCTGTCACCCACGCCGACGTCCTCGAGCACCGCCAGGGCGACGGGCAGGCCGATCTGCGGCGCCGCGAGCCCGACGCCCGGTGCCGCGTGCATCGTCCGGCGCATGAGCGAGACGAGGGCGGCGAGCTCGTCGGCGGCGAGCTGACCGTCGTACGGGACCGCCACGGCACGCAGCGCCGGGTGCCCCGCCTGCACGATCGTCGCCGTGCCCGTCGGGCCGGCGTCGTCGAGCAGCCGCAGGACGACGTCGCGC
>JAEWCA010000494.1 GCA_023390875.1 Actinomycetes bacterium | reverse complement strand
CCCGGCGACTGGGCGATGGCGCCGACGGTGGCGAACGGCGCGCCCGCGGTCGTCGTCCGGCTGCGCGGCGAGCCGCTCGGGGTCGCGGTGCTCGACGTGCGTCGCGACGGGATCGCCGGCATCACCGTGTTCGCCGACGCCGCGCTCGTCGAGCGGTTCCCGGCGGCCGGATGACGTCCGGACCCGGACGCCCGAGGCGATGTGTACGAACGTACGCAACGTCGCCTATCCTGGAGCACGTGACCACCGACTACTTCGCAGGCGACCCCCGCACCCACCGTGAGCGCATGCTCGCGGGCGACCTCTACATCGGGGGGAACGACCCCGACAGCGCGCGCATCGCCCGCGAGGCGTTCCGGCTGACCGACGCGTACTACCGCGCCGAGTCCGCCGGCGAGCCCGACGCGCGCGAGCACCTCACCGCGCTGCTCGGCACCCTGGGGGACGACGCGTACGTCAAGCCACCTCTTTTCGTCGACTACGGCGAGAACATCCACATCGGCGCGCGCACGTTCGTCAACTACAACCTCACCGCGCTCGACGTCGTGACCATCACGATCGGCGAGGACTGTCAGATCGGCCCGAACGTCCAGCTCCTCACCCCGACGCACCCGATCGCACCGCAGCCCCGCAAGGACAAGCTCGAGGCCGCCAAGCCGATCACGATCGGCGACAACGTGTGGCTCGGCGGCGGCGTCATCGTCTGCCCGGGTGTCACCATCGGTGACAACACCGTGGTCGGCGCCGGCGCGGTCGTCACCAAGGACCTGCCCGCGAACGTCGTCGCCGTCGGCAACCCCGCCCGCGTGGTGCGCGAGATCACCGAGGAATGACCGACGGCGGCCCGGTTCCCCGCAGCGGTACCGAGCGACACCCCGGACCCGTCATGCTCGACCCTGAGCACCCGCACCGGACAGGGAGACCATGAGCACCCAGCGAGTCCACGCCTTCCTCGACGAGCGCGACCTCGCGCCCCGGCTCATCGAGACCGACGCCGACACGTCCACCGTCGAGACGGCGGCCGCCGCGCTCGGCGTCCTGCCCGCGCAGATCGCCAAGACGCTCGCGCTGCGGGCCGGGGACCGCACGCTGCTCGTCGTCGCGTGCGGCGACGCGCGCATCGACAACGCCAAGTTCCGGGCGCAGTTCGGCGCCAAGCCGCGCATGCTGTCCGCGCCCGAGGTCGAGGCGCTCACCGGGCAGCCCGTCGGCGGCGTCAGCCCGTTCGGCCACCTCGAGGCCGTCGAGGTGTGGCTCGACGAGTCGCTGCGGGCGTTCGACGTCGTCTACCCCGCCGGCGGCAGCCGGAACAGCGCGGTCCGCCTGACGCCGTCCGAGCTCGCCGACGTCACCGGTGCGGGCTGGGTCGACGTCACGCGCACGGTCGAACGACCTGCGGCGTAGCGGCCGGGCAGGACGCACCACACCGCTACGCTGCCGGCCGACGACCCGACCGGCGGCAGGAGACGGGCATGCGCGTGGCACGACCCCTGCGGACATTCCTGACGGCGCTCGCCGTCACCGCTGCGGCGCTCCCGGCGGTCGCACCCGTCGCCGGTGCGACCGACCTGTGCGTCGAGGCGGGCGACGTCCTGGTCGGGACCGGCCCGCACGCGTTCCGGACCACGATCGTGGACTGCTCGAGCGGCGGCACGGTCGACCAGGTCGCGCAGGTCCTCGGCGAGTCCGACGCCTTCCGGCTCGGCCTGCTGGCCGGCAAGGACCGGTTCCTCGCGAACGACGAGTGGGTCGCCTGGATCGACACCCACGCCGCACCCGGCATCCTGCGCGGGCTGTGGGAGGTCGACGGCGACGCCCGCTTCGTCGGCGGGACGCGCCCCGGCGGCACGGGAGGTCACCAGAGCCTGCTCGCGATCGGCGACCAGTACGTCACCCAGGCCGCCGACACCATGGGGTACATGGGGCTGCACGTCGAGATCTGGCAGGCGCCCGAGAGCGCCGGCGGCGACTACTTCACGTACCGGCACGGCGGCACGAACCAGGCCACGTACACGACGAGCGGCGGCCAGACGTCCGCGTCGTACGGCATGCAGCTGTTCTCGAGGCGGACGGGCGGGGCGACGTTCACCGGCAGCGCCGGCGGCTCGACGAACCGCGTGACGTACGACGTCATCTACACGATGACGCCGACCCGGTTCCACATCGAGGCGCGCCTGAACGCCGAGGCGCCCGTGGCGACGGTCGGTGACCTCGGCGGTCTGCTGCTCCTCACCACCCAGGCGTGCGACCCGTCCACCGCGTCCTGCCCGAGCAGCATCCCGGGCCACAGCCTGCACGTGCTCGACGGCACGACGACCGGGGCGGCCCCCACCGGGTGCACGCCCTCCGACGGCCAGGTCACGGTGCTGGCCGACTCGGGGACGAGCGCCGCGTGGGACCTGTACGGGCAGCCGTACACCGCGGCCACCCTCGCGACCGACCGGTACTGCGCGCAGCAGCAGCAGATGGCACCGCACACCGACGCGCCTCTCGGCGGGTTCACGCTCCGGACGGACCCTGGCTCGAGCATCGGGCTGTCGGCGACGCCGGGCTTCTGGTTCAACGACCCGTACGAGGCGCCGCAGGGGCACCGGCAGCTGTTCGCGTACCACGTCTCGCCGCCTGCGGCCGTGGGCGCGGTGCACGGCGACGGGGTCGTCGGCGGCGGCAGCCTCGACGTCGTCTACCAGGCGAGCCCCGGCGGCTCCCTGGCGTTCGGCGGCAACCGCGGCTACAAGACGTTCACGATCGACCTCGACCACTGACCTCGCCGGGGCCCGTCGCACGGGGTCCGAGCTCGTCCCTGCGGCGGGTCAGGTACGCCGTCTCGGCGGTGTTGCCGGCCAGCCGGACGGCGTCGTCGTACGCCGCGCGCGCCTCGTCGTCACGGCCCAGCCGGCGCAGCAGCTCGGCGCGGGTCGCGTGCAACGCGTGGTACCCGGCGAGCGTGCCGCCGAGCCGGTCGACGGTCGCGAGCGCCACCGCGGGGCCGTCGAGCTCGGCGACCGCGACCGCGCGGTTGAGCGCGACGACGGGCGACGGGTCGAGGCGGACGAGCTGGTCGTACAGGGCGACGACCTGCGACCAGTCGGTGTCGCGCGCCGTGCGGGCGGACGTGTGGACCGCGTTGATCGCGGCGAGCACCTGGTAGCGGCCCGGAGGCTCCCCGGTCGCCAGCCGCTCGCGGACGAGCGCGTGCCCCTCCGCCACGAGCGCCGCGTCCCACGACGAGCGGTCCTGCCGGTCGAGCGGGACGAGCTCGCCGTCGGGCGAGACCCGGGCCGGCCGGCGCGCCTCGGTGAGCAGCATGAGCGCGAGCAGCCCGGCGACCTCGCCGTCGCCCGGCAGCAGCGCGCGCACGAGCCGCGTGAGTCGGATCGCCTCGGCCGTGAGGTCGGCCCGCACCGGGTCGGTGCCCGGGCCCGTGGCGAGGTAGCCCTCGTTGAACACGAGGAACAGCACCGCGAGCACCCCGGACAGGCGGCCCGGCAGGTCCTGCGCCGACGGCACCCGGTAGGGGATCCGGGCGGCCTTGATCTTCGCCTTCGCGCGCGTGATCCGCTGGCCCATCGTGGGCTCCTGGACCAGGAACGCGCGCGCGATCTCCGGCACGGTCAGGCCGCCGACCATGCGCAGCGTGAGGGCGACGCGGGTCTCCGGCGCGAGCGCCGGGTGGCAGCACGTGAAGATCAGCCGGAGCCGCTCGTCCTCGACCGCCCCGACCGGGGGTGGTGGCTCGTCGTCGTGCCACATGAGCGCCGCCCTCTGCTTCTCGCCACGCTTGCTCTCGCGCCGCAGCCGGTCGATCGCGCGGCGGTTCGCCGTCGTGGTCAGCCAGCCGCCCGGGTTGACGGGGACGCCGTCCGCCGGCCAGCGCTCGACCGCGGTCGCGAACGCCTCCGCGGCGGCGTCCTCGGCGACGTCGAGGTCGCCGAACCGTCGGGTCAGGGCGGCGA
>JAEWCA010000481.1 GCA_023390875.1 Actinomycetes bacterium | reverse complement strand
ACGGTCGACGACGAAGAACGGGACGCCGGTGACGCCGAGCGCGCGGGCCTCGGCCTCGTCGCGCCGCACGTCGGCCGCGGCGCGGTCACCCGCGAGCACCTCGCGCACGCCGTCGTCGTCGAGCCCTGCGTCCGCGAAGCCGGCCTCGCGGGCCAGCCGCACGAGCGTCTCGTGGTCACCGAGGTCGGCGCCCTGGGAGAAGTGCGCGGCGAACACCTTCTCGATGAGCGACTCGACGAGGGCGGCGCCACCGACCTCGCGCGCGACGTGCAGCAGCCGGTGGCCGTCGAACGTGTTGGTGGCCAGCGCGCGGTCGAAGTCGAAGACGAGCCCCTCACCGGCGGCGACCTGCGCGACGTGCGCGAACATCTGCCGCACCTGCTCGCGCGGCAGCCCCTTGTGCTCGACGAGCGCGTCGATCTCGGGCCGGCCCGGCCCGGCGGGGGTGCCGGGGGACAGCTCGTAGGAGCGCCACGTCACCGCGACGTGGTCGCGGAAAGGGAACGCGTCGAGCGCGGCGGCGAACCGGCGCTTGCCGATGTAGCACCAGGGGCAGGCGATGTCGGACCAGACCTCGACCTGCAGCGTGCGCGTCGAGGTCGGGGCGGCGGTGAGGGGAGGCGCAGACGTCACGGGAGGAGCAGGACCTTTCCGGTGGTGGCACGCCCTTCGAGGGCGCGGTGGGCGTCGGCCGCGTCGGCCAGGGGGTACGTCGCTCCGACCCGCACGTCGAGCGTCCCGGCGCGCACGGCGTCGAACAGCTCGGTCGCGCGCCAGGTCAGCTCGTCGCGCGAGGCGGTGTAGTCGCCGAGCGTGGGTCGGGTGAGGAACACGGACCCGGCGGCGTTGAGCCGCTGGGGGTCGAACGGGGGCACGGGGCCGGAGGAGGCTCCGAAGAGCACCAGCATGCCGCGACGGGCGACCGAGGCGAGCGACGCGTCGAACGTGTCCTTGCCCACGGAGTCGTACACGGCGTCGACGCCGCGCCCGCCGGTCAGGGCGCGCACGGCCGCGGGCAGTTCTGCGGTCAGGTCGTCGAGCTCGCGGTACCGGATGACGTCGGCGGCGCCCGCGGCGCGCGCGAGCTGCTCCTTCTCGGCGCTCCCGACGGTCGCGATCACGCGCGCGCCCCGCTGCGCCGCGAGCTGGGTCAGCAGGAGCCCGACGCCCCCGGCCGCGGCGTGCACGAGCAGGTCCTGCCCGGCGGTGACAGCGAACGTCGACGTCACGAGGTAGTGCGCGGTGAGCCCCTGCAGCGGGATCGCGCCCGCCACGTCGTCGGGGACGCCGGGCGGCACGACGAGAGCGTCGTCCTCGCGCACCCGCACGAGCTCGGCGTAGGACCCGGGGGCGGCGGACCAGGCGACGCGGTCGCCGACCGCGATCGTGGTGACGTCGGCCCCGACCTCGACGACCTCTCCGGCGCCCTCCGAACCCACGACGTGCGGGAACGCCATCGGGTAGGTCCCCGAGCGCCGGTACGTGTCGATGAAGTTGACGCCGGCGGCCGCGACGCGGACGAGCACCTCACCCGGCTCGGGTCGGGGCTCGGGGACGTCGGTGAGCTGAAGGACCTCGGGACCGCCCGCGGCGGTGGCGATGATGGCGCGCACGTCGGACGCAACGACCGGCACGCCCGCCGTCATCCCGGAAACCTCGTCGTATCTTTCTGCATCACCGTGTATGGTCATGCACATGACGTTCACGGTCGCGATCGCAGGCGCGTCCGGCTACGCCGGCGGAGAGTTGATCCGGCTCCTGCTCGCCCACCCCGAGGCGCGCATCGGCGCCCTCACCGCCCACTCCAACGCGGGCACGCGGCTCGGTGAGCACGCCCCGCACCTGCGCTCGCTCGCGGACCGGGTCCTCGACAGGACGGACGTCGACGTGCTCGCCGGGCACGACGTGGTGGTCCTCGCGCTGCCGCACGGCGCGAGCGGCGCGGTCGCGGCCGAGCTCGCCGCCCGGGGCGACCGGGCGGTCGTCGTCGACCTCGGTGCGGACCACCGGCTCGTCGACCCGCTGGCGTGGGAGGAGTTCTACGGCACCGCGCACGCCGGGACGTGGCCCTATGGCCTGCCCGAGCTGCTGACCGCGGGGGAGACCGTCGCGGCCGGCCAGCGCGCGCACCTCGCGGGCGCCACGCGGATCGCCGTCCCGGGCTGCAACGTGACGGCCGTGACGCTCGGCCTGCAGCCCGGCGTGGCCGCGGGGCTGATCGACCCGGTCGACGTCGTGGCCGTCCTCGCGAACGGCTACTCCGGTGCCGGACGTTCCCTGAAGACGCACCTGCTCGCCGCCGAGGGCCTCGGTGCCGCCCAGCCGTACGCGGTCGGCGGCAGCCACCGGCACATCCCCGAGATCGCCCAGAACCTGCGCTCCGCGGGCGCGGCGGACGTGACGCTGTCGTTCACGCCGACGCTGGTCCCGATGGCCCGCGGCATCCTCGCGACGGCGACGGCCCGGCTCGTCGAGGGCACCGACCCGGCCGCCGTGCGGGCCGCGTGGGAGCACACGTACGCGGACGAGCCGTTCGTCCACCTGCTGCCCGAGGGCCAGTGGCCCACCACGGCGTCGACGCTCGGCGCGAACACTGCGCTCGTGCAGGTCGCGGTCGACGCCCGCGCGGGGCGCGTCGTCACCGTCACGGCGATCGACAACCTCGTCAAGGGCACGGCGGGCGGCGCACTGCAGTCCCTCAACGTCGCGCTCGGCCTGCCCGAGACGCTCGGTCTCCCGCTCGACGGTGTCGCACCGTGAGCCCGCTCGCCGCGCCCTGGCGCGCCCGCCCGGTGCACGCCCACCATGCTGGTGCCCGTCCGTCCACCACGACCGAGGAGACGCCGTGATCGACCAGACCGAAGAGCTCCCGTCGCCCGGTGTCACCGCACCGCGTGGCTTCCTCGCGGCGGGCGTGACCGCCGGCCTCAAGCCGTCGGGTCGCCCCGACCTCGCGCTGGTCGTGAACGAGGGTCCGCTCGAGGTCGGCACGGCTGTGTTCACCACGAACCGTGTGGTCGGCGCCCCGGTGATCTGGTCCCGCCAGGTCGTGCAGGACCACGTCGTCAAGGCCGTCGTGCTCAACTCCGGCGGCGCGAACGTGTTCGCCGGCCCGGAGGGCTTCCAGGACTCGCACGCCACGGCCGAGCGGGTCGGCCACGCGCTCGGCGTCTCGGCGGGCGACGTCGTCGTGGCGTCCACCGGCATCATCGGCGAGCGCCTCCCGCGTCAGCTGCTGCTCGACGGCGTCGACCTCGCGTCCGCCGCCCTGAGCGACGACGGCGGCCCGGCCGCGGCCGTCGCGATCATGACGACGGACACGGTGCCCAAGACGGCGCACGTGACGATCGACGGCGACTTCGGCACGTGGACGGTCGGCGGCATGGCCAAGGGCGCGGGCATGCTCGCCCCGGCGCTCGCGACCATGCTGTGCGTCCTCACGACGGACGCCGACATCGACGCGGAGACGGCCGAGCGCGCGCTGCGCACCGCGACCCGCCAGACGTTCGACCGCATCGACTCCGACGGCTGCATGTCGACCTCCGACACGGTGGTGCTCATGGTGAGCGGCGCGAGCGGCGCGAAGCCGGACCCGGAGGGTTTCGTGGCGGGCCTCACGGCCGTCTGCGGCGACCTCGCCCGGCAGCTCATCGCCGACGCGGAGGGCGCGACGCACGACATCGCGGTCACCGTGATGGGCGCCGAGACCGAGGACGCCGCCCTCGCGGTCGCCCGGGCGATCACCCGCTCGAACCTCTTCAAGGCCGCCGTCTACGGCAACGACCCGAACTGGGGCCGCGTCCTGGCGCAGGTCGGCACCGTCCCCGAGGACGTCGCGGCGTTCGACCCGGCGACGCTTGACGTGTCGATCAACGGCGTCCTGGTCTGCAAGGACGGCGCCGCGCACACGCCGCGCTCCGAGGTCGACCTCTCCTCCGAGCGGCTCGTCCAGGTGCTCGTCGACCTCAAGGCGGGCGGCGAGGTCGTCACCGTCTGGACCAACGACCTCACGCACGCCTACGTCACGGAGAACAGCGAGTACACGACGTGAGCGACGACTTCGTCTTCGACACCCGGACGGACCTGCGCGCGGACCAGAAGGCCCACGTGCTGGTCGAGGCCCTGCCGTGGCTGCAGAAGTTCTCCGGCGCGCTCGTCGTCGTGAAGTACGGCGGCAACGCGATGATCGACGAGGACCTCAAGCGGGCGTTCGCCGAGGACATGGTGTTCCTGCGGCAGGTCGGCCTGCGGCCCGTCGTCGTGCACGGCGGCGGCCCGCAGATCAACGCCATGCTCGACCGGCTCGGCATCGAGTCGGAGTTCCGCGGCGGCCTGCGCGTCACCACGCCCGAGGCCATGGACGTCGTCCGCATGGTGCTCACGGGACAGGTGTCGCGCGAGCTCGTCGGCCTGCTCAACGCGCACGGCCCGCACGCCGTGGGCCTGTCGGGCGAGGACGGCGGCCTGTTCCAGGCGCGGCGGCGCGAGGCGTTCGTCGACGGGCAGCCCGTCGACATCGGCCTGGTCGGCGACGTCGTCAAGGTCAACCCGGGTGCCGTGCTCGACCTGCTCGACGCGGGCCGGATCCCGGTCGTCTCGACCGTCGCGCCCGACATCGACGACCCGACGCAGGTCCTCAACGTCAACGCCGACACCGCGGCCGCCGCGCTCGCGGTCGCGCTCGGCGCGCGCAAGCTCATCGTCCTGACGGACGTCGAGGGCCTCTACACGAGCTGGCCCGACAAGACGTCGCTCGTGCGCCGCCTGCGGGCCAGCGCGCTCGCGGAGCTCCTGCCGAGCCTCGACTCCGGGATGCGCCCGAAGATGGAGGCCTGCTGGCGCGCCGTCGAGGGCGGCGTCGGTCGCGCGCACGTGATCGACGGCCGCGCCCCGCACTCGATCCTCGTCGAGGTCTTCACGTCCGACGGCATCGGCACGATGGTGCTGCCCGACGAGGAGCCCGCCGACGCCCCGTTCACGTCCCCCGTGCCGGTCGTCCCGCACGCCACCCCCGACCATGAGGTGACCGCATGACCGCCGACCTCGCAGGTGCCCGGCACCGGGCGCCGAGCGCCCCGGACGCCGGCCTGCCCGTGCCGGCCACGGAGGGCTCGGTCGCCGAGTGGACCGACCGCTACTCGCACGCGCTCATGGACACGTTCGGCGCGCCGCAGCGCGTGCTCGTGCGCGGCGAGGGCCCGTACGTGTGGGACGCCGACGGCCGCCGCTACCTCGACCTGCTCGGCGGGATCGCCGTGAACGCCCTGGGCCACGCCCACCCGACCCTCACGGCGGCGATCAGTGCCCAGCTCGGGACGCTCGGGCACGTGTCGAACTTCTTCGGCAGCCCGACGCAGATCGCGTTCGCGGAACGGCTCCTCGGCCTGGCCGGCGCGCCCGCAGGCTCGCGGGTGTTCCTCACCAACTCGGGCACCGAGGCCAACGAGGCCGCGTTCAAGCTGGCCCGTCGCAACGGCGGCCAGGACCGTCCCCGGATCCTCGCGCTCGAGGGCTCGTTCCACGGTCGCTCGATGGGCGCGCTCGCGCTGACGTCGAAGGCCGCCTACCGCGAGCCGTTCGAGCCGCTGCCCGGCGGCGTCGAGTTCCTGCGGTTCGGCGACACCGAGGCGCTCGAGGCGGCGTTCGCCGACGGCGCCGGCCAGCAGGTCGCCGCGCTGTTCGTCGAGCCGATCCAGGGCGAGGTGGGCGTCCGCCCGCTGCCGCCCGGCTACCTGGCGCTGGCCCGGAAGCTCACGGCGGAGAGCGGCGCCCTGCTCGTGCTCGACGAGGTGCAGACCGGCATGGGCCGCACCGGCGCCTGGTTCGCGCACCACCTCCCGCAGATCGGCGGCGGCATCACGCCCGACGCCGTGACGGTCGCGAAGGGTCTGGGCGGCGGCTTCCCGGTCGGCGCGCTGATCGCGCTCGGCGAGCCGGTGGCGTCGCTCCTGGGCCGGGGGCAGCACGGCTCGACGTTCGGCGGCAACCCCGTGGCGTCCGCGGCGGGCCTGGCGACCATCGCGGTCATCGAGCGCGACGGGCTGCTGGCGCACGTCACCGACCTCGGCGCGCGGCTGCGCGAGCGGCTGGCGGGTGCGAGCCCGCTGGTCGCGGAGGTCCGCGGCGAGGGCTTCCTCATCGCCGTCGAGCTCACGTCCCCGATCGCGGCCGACGTCGCGCAGCGCGCGCTCGAGGCCGGGTTCATCGTCAACCCGTGCACGCCGACGGCCCTGCGGCTGGCCCCGCCGTTCGTTCTCACCGACGAGCAGGCCGGCACGTTCGTCGACTTCGTCGCGGCGCTGCCGCACGACCTGGGGGTGCAGCCGTGACGACACCGCCCCGGCACTTCCTGCGCGACGACGACCTGACACCCGCCGAGCTGCGCTCGGTGCTCGAGCTCGCGCTCGCGTTCCGCGACGACCGGTTCATCCGCTCGCCGCTCGTCGGCCCGCGGGCGGTGGCGGTCATCTTCGACAAGCCGACGCTGCGCACGCAGGTCTCGTTCACCACGGGCATCGCCGAGCTCGGCGGCTTCCCGCTGGTGGTCGACGGGAAGCTCGCCGGCATCGGCAAGCGCGAGTCGATCACCGACACGACGCGCGTGCTGGACCGGCAGGTCGCGGCGATCGTCTGGCGCACGCACGACCAGTCGCGCCTCGAGGAGATGGCCGCGGTCTCGCGCGTACCGGTCGTCAACGCGCTCACGGACCAGTTCCACCCGTGCCAGATCCTCGCGGACCTCGCGACGATCGCCCAGCACCGCGGGGGAGTCGGCCGGCTGGCGGGCAAGACGCTCGCGTACGTCGGCGACGGCGCCAACAACATGGCGCACTCGTACCTGCTCGGCGGTGCGACGGCGGGCCTGCACGTGCGGGTCGGCACCCCGGCGGCGTACCTGCCGGACCCGCAGGTCGTGGCCGACGCGGCCGCGGTCGCGGCACGGACCGGCGGCTCGGTCCAGGTGGTGCACACCCTCGAGGAGGCCGTCACGGGTGCCGACGCCGTCGCCACCGACACGTGGGTGAGCATGGGGCAGGAGGACGAGGCGGGGGAGCGCGAGACGCCGTTCGTGCCGTTCCGCCTCGACGCCGCCGCGCTGGCCCTGGCCGCCAAGGACGCCCTCGTGCTGCACTGCCTGCCGGCCTACCGCGGCAAGGAGATCACCGCCGACGTGCTCGACGGCCCGCAGTCGGTCGTCTGGGACGAGGCCGAGTTCCGCCTGCACGCCCAGAAGGCGCTCCTGTCGTTCCTGCTGGAGCGGTCGTGAGCGTCACGAGCCCGGTCCCGGCGACGAAGGCGGCGCGGCAGGCGCTCGTCGTGTCGCTGCTCACGCGCGGCCAGGTGCACTCGCAGCAGCAGCTCGCCGAGCTGCTGGCCGCCGAGGGCGTCCAGGTCACGCAGGCGACGCTGTCGCGGGACCTCGTCGAGCTGCGCGCCGAGAAGATCCGGACGCCCACCGGCGCGCTCGCGTACGC
>JAEWCA010000316.1 GCA_023390875.1 Actinomycetes bacterium | reverse complement strand
CTGGCCAGGGTCGAGCCGGTCGGGCGGGCGCCGCGGCGCTGCGGCGACCCGGCTGAGGGGCAGCACCACGGGCACGGTCACGCCGAGCAGCGCCACCAGCACGTTGCCCTGGAGCAGCAGCACGAGGATCACCGGGGAGATGATCAGTCCCCACCACGCGGTGCGGGTCAGGTAGCCGTCGACCGTCAGGCCGTCCGGGCGCCCGGCCTCGTCGATCCGCCGCTGCAGCTGCGCGACGCGGCGCGGACCGAGCATGCGGCGCAGCGCCGGCACCTGGCGGGCCGCCAGCCGCCCCAACGGCGACTGCCCCTCGGCCCGCCGTCGCTGCTGGCCGCGCAGCAGGTCGAGGTCCTCGACGGCGAGCGTGTCGAGCGCGTCCGTCCGCATGGTCCGGTACCCGACGAGGAACAGCACGGTCGCGACGGCAGCGCCGACGCCCGCGAGGAGCACGACCGCGGCGCCGCTCACCCGTCGAACCTCGTCATCCGGCGGATCAGCACGAAGCCTCCGGTGAACAACGAGATGCCGACCACCAGGGCGGCGCGGCCGACCCACGACGACGTCATCGCCGCGACGGTGCCCGGCTGGATGAAGTTGAGGAGGAACAGCAGGCCGAACCCCATCGCGATCACGAGGTACCCGGTGGACGTCGACTGCGCGAGCGTGGTGCGGACCTCCCGACGGATCTCTTTGCGCTGGTCCAGCGTGTCGGCGATGTCCCGCAGGGCGGACACCAGCGACCCGCCGGAGCGGGCGCTGACCAGGAGCGTCGAGACCAGGACCGACACCTCCCGCGACGGCAGTCGCTCCTCCAGCTCGTGCATCGCGGTGTCGAGGCTGTCCCCGAACCGCATGCGCGACGCGACCCGGGCGAGCTCCGGTCCGGCGGGTGCGGACAGCTCGGCGGCCGCGACACCGATCGCGGAGGCGATCGAGAGCCCGGCGCTCGTCGCGTTCGACAGGACGCGCGCGAGCTCGGGCATCTGCGCGATGAACGCCTCGTTGCGCCGGTCCTTCGCACGGCCGAGGTAGCCGCGGATCCCGAACACCACCGCGGCGATCCCCAGCAGGCCGAACACCGGGGCGAGCCCGACGGCGAGGACCCAGGCGACCACGAGCCCGCCACCGACGGCGATCGAGGCGACGAGCAGGGGGGAGCGACGCTCCTCGCCCGCGAGGAGCAGCTGGCTCTCGACCCAGCGGCCGGGGCGGGTGCGGCGGAACGAGCGGTCCCACACGACGAACCGCTGCCCGGAGGTCTCGTCGACCACCCCGGCGACCAGGGAGCGGCGACGCGCGACGACGGAACCGAGGTCGGTCAGGCCGGCGATGAGCAGGACGACGGCCGCCAGCACCGCCAGCAGGATCAGCAGGACCGTCATCGTGCCGCCTCGCGACCTGCGCCGCCGACCGGCGACGCGGCGTGCGGGGCTCCGGCGTGGTGCGACCCGACGGCGCGCACGGCCGTCGGCGGCGAGGCGGCCAGCCCGATGGGCTCACCGGCGATCCGCAACCGGTCCAGGATCGGCTGCGGGATCGGGTGCAGCACGAAGCGTCCGGGCGGACCGGCGGCGTTCGGCGCCTCCGGGTCCCAGTGCATCAGGGGCTGGACGTCGAAGTCCTCGCGGTGCCGCGACCGCACCCAGCCGACCTCGACGATGCGGCGGGTGCCGTCGGTGCCGCGCAGCAGCTGCACCACGAGGTCGACCGCGTTGTTCACCTGGTCCCGCAGCGCGTGGAACGGGACGTCCACGTCGCTCATCGACGCGAGCGTCTCGAGCCGGATGAGGGCGTCGACGGCGCTGTTCGCGTGCACGGTGGCGAGCGACCCCTCGTGGCCCGTGTTCATCGCCTGGAGCATGTCGAGCGCCTCGCCGCCGCGGACCTCGCCGACGATGATGCGGTCGGGGCGCATGCGCAGCGCGTTGCGGACCAGGTCCCGGATCGTCACCTGCCCCTGGCCTTCGACGTTCGCGGGGCGCGTCTCCAGGCGCACCACGTGCTCCTGCGACAGCGAGAGCTCGGCGGCGTCCTCGATGGTGATGATGCGCTGGCGGGACTGGATGAACGCGGAGAGGGCGTTGAGCATCGTCGTCTTGCCCGACGCCGTGCCCCCCGAGACGATGATGTTCATCCGCGCCCGCACGCAGGCCGCCAGCAGGCCGGCGGTCTGCTGGTCGAGGCTGCCGCGGTTGAGCAGCTCGTCGAGCCCGTACGCCTTCGGGAACAACCGGATCGTCACCGTCGGGCCGTTGAGCACGAGCGGGGGCAGCACCACGTGCACGCGCGCGCCGCGGGGCATGCGCTCGTCCGCGGGGAGGCGGGCGTCGACCATGGGGCTGGACTCGTCCACGCGCCGGTTCACGGTGGACACGATGCGGTCGATCGTCTGGCGCAGCTGCTCCTCGGACGCGAACGCCGCGGGAACACGCTCCACCTGCCCGAACCGTTCGACGTAGATCGTCTTCGGGCCGTTGATCATGATCTCGGAGATCGACTCGTCGGCGAGCAGCGGCTCGAGGACGCCGAGCCCGATCGACTCGTCGACGACCCGGCGGATCAGCGCGTTGCGCTCGCGGGTGGTGAGGATGACGCCCTCGGTGGACACCAGGTGCGCGACGACCCGCTCCAGGCGGATGCGGCGCTGCCCGGCATCGAGGCGGCCGAGCTCGTGCAGGTCCACCTCGTCGAGGAGCTTGCGCTTGAAGAGCGCGACGAGGCCCTCGTCGAGGTCGCTGCGCGCCGAGCCCTCCTGCAGCTCGGTCACGACCTGGGCGCGCTCGACGCCCGACAGGGCCTGCGTCCGGTTGGTCCACTCCCCGAAGCCGGCGCGCATCACGACACCGTCCGCGGCATGAAGGCCTGACGGGTCACGGTCATGGCGGGGAACACGGCGATCCGCGGGACACGTACCTCGATCCGCACGCCGTCCGAGGGGTACTCGATCGACTCCGCGTGGAGCCCCCCGGGCAGCGACTCCTCGACGGCGCTCGGCACCGCGTGCCCGAGGCTGCGTGCCCGTGCGCCGTCACGCACGGCCTGGTTCGCTGCCTGGACGGTGAACGTGAACGCCGCGACCTGCAGCAGCACGAGCACCACGACGACGACCACGGGCAGGGCGCCGAGCAGCTCGACCGCGGACGAGCCCCGGTCGTCCCGCCGCAGGGCGGTCCTCAGACGCGCGGTCACGGCTCACGCACCACGTCGCGGTCCACGTGCATCGTCCACGGCGTGCTCATCACGCCGGGCAGCACCGCGGGCACGCGCACGGTGACGCCGACCGAGTCGGGCCGCGGCGAAGCCACGTCGATCGTCGCCTCGGAGCGCATCGCCGACGGGAGCCGACCGAGCGCCGCGTCACGGACGTCGGGGTAGGTCTCCCCGAGGGCGACCGAGCGGGCGGCGGACTGCGCGGCGTAACCGGTCCACACGTAGGTCAGGCCGGTCAGGCCGAGCTGCCACAGCGCGGCGGCGACCAGCACGAGGACGGGCAGGACGCCGAGCAGCTCCACCGACGCGGACCCGCGCTCCCCGCCGGTCTCGCGCTGTCACATATACACATCTCCGAGCCCACGAGACCT
>JAEWCA010000074.1 GCA_023390875.1 Actinomycetes bacterium | reverse complement strand
GGGCGCACCCGGCCGCCGCATGAGGACGGCCCACCCGGAGCCGCCGAGCGTCTCGGTGGCGGCCGCCGCGAGCGCGCACAGCCGCGGCACGATGCCGGACTGTGCCGCGACGATGGCCGCGGACCCGGCGACGACGACCCGCTCCGCGGTGACCGCAGGGTCGGCGGTGGCGGGAGCGGCGGCACGACGGGCCCGCGCCCGGGCACGCTTCGCGCGGTACTGCGCCATGTCGGCCTGCCGGAACAGCTGCCGCGCGGACACGGCCCCCGCGACGGCCGTCGACGCGAGCCCGTACGAGATCGCGGCACCGTGCGGCAGCGGGAACTCGGCGATCGTCGCGGCCAGGACCTCGGCGACCTCCGCCCGGCGCCGGCCGACGGTGATCAGGCAGAACTCGTCGCCGCCGATGCGCGCGGCGGTCGCGCCCGGCAGCGCGTCGGCCGTGCGGCGCAGCACGTCCGCGACGGACCGCAGCAGGTCGTCACCGGTCTCGTGCCCGAGCTGGTCGTTGACGCGCTTGAGACCGTCGACGTCGCACATCACGATGCACGTCTCCTTGCCGGACTCCAGCGCGGCCTCGGCGGACGTGTCCGCGACGCGCCGGTTGGCGAGGCCCGTCAGGGGGTCGTCCGCGACGAGGTGCCGCACCTGCGCCTCGAGGTCGACGCGGGCGATCGCGCCGGCCGCGAGCGCCGCGAGGACCTCCGCCCGGGCGACGTCGTCGACGTGGAAGATCGGCCGCCCCTCACCCCGGGTCGCGATCAGCTGTCCCCACACGGCGCCGTTCACGACGAGCGGGACCGCCAGCCCGGACACCGCCCGGATGTCCCGCAGCATCGCGACCTCGACCTCGTCGCCCGCCTCGGGGTCCCCCGGCGGCAACGGCGTCCCGGCGGACGTGACCGTGTGCGCGACCCAGCTCGCGCGGTCGCGGATCAGGGTGCGCAGCGCGGGCCGGTCGTCCGCACGGTAGGACACGCTCGCGAGCCGCCGCGTGCGCGCGTCGGGCGGCGGGGGCTCGACGACGAGGATGCGGCACGTGTCCTGCTCGATGCGGCAGACGCCGGCGCCACGCGCCTCGAGCACCTCGAACGCGATCGCCGCGGTGACCTGGGCGACGTCCTCCAGCGTGCGGCAGCGATCGAGACGGTGGGCCGCGACCGCCAGGCCCCGGACACCACCGAGCGACGCACCGGACTCCTGGTCCGTGCGTGTCCCCTCGGCGGTGCTCCGGCGCGTCACGCGCCCATCATCGACCCTCCGGCTGACACCCGACGACCTCGGGCCATGAGAGGTCCATGAGATCACCCGGCGTGGGCGCCGGTCGAGCGTCGTGCCAGCGCAGCGGCACCGAAACGGTTCGCAGCCTTGTCGCCCGTTCGGCGGATCGCGACCCTGGGCGCGTCCCCGGCGACTGCGCACCGTCGCGCCTGGGCCCCGCCGACCGGGCACGGGGTGCTCAGCAGCCCTCCGCGCGGCGACGACGCCGCCTTCCCTCCAGGGAGAGAGCCCCATGTCCACCACGCACGCACTGCGCCGGCGAGCGATCGTCGGTACGGCGATCGCCGGGCTGGCGGCGGCGCTCGTCGTCGCCCTGCCGACGTCCGGCGCCGAGGCCCACGGCGGTCTCACGTTCCCGCAGACCCGCACGTACGCCTGCTACCAGGACGGCCTCGCGGGCGGCGCCGCCGCCGGTCAGGCCGGCAACGTGCTGCCCACCAACCAGCGCTGCAAGGACGCACTGGCCGTGAGCAACTACCCGTTCTACAACTGGTTCGGCGACCTGCTCAGCCTCATCGCCGGCAAGCACGACACCATCCCCGACGGCAAGCTCTGCGGCCCGGACTCGAAGTTCGACACGTTCAACACGCCCGCCTCGGGCTGGCCGACCACCACGCTGCAGTCCGGCTCGACGATCACGTTCCAGTACGCGGCCGTCGTCCCGCACCCCGGGTACTTCACGACGTGGGTCACCAAGGACGGCTGGGACCAGACCAAGCCGCTGGGCTGGGCCGACCTCGAGCCGGCGTACTTCGACCGCGTGCTCAACCCGCCCGTGCGGCAGGGCGGACCGGCCGGCCCCGAGTACTACTGGAGCGCGAAGCTCCCGAACAAGTCGGGGCGGCACATCCTGTTCTCCGTGTGGGAGCGGACCGACAGCCCGGAGTCGTTCTACAACTGCGCCGACGTCGTGTTCCAGGGCGGCACGGTGACGCCGACGCCCACGCCGACGCCGACCGGTTCGCCCACGCCCACGCCCACGCCGACGCCGACCCCGACGCCGACGGGTCCGACGCCGGACGTCATCTCGCCGACCGCTCCCGGCAAGCCGGTGCTCGCCTCGGCCGGCGGCACCACGGCGAGCCTCACGTGGGAGCCGTCGACCGACGCCGTCGGGGTCACGAAGTACACGGTCCACGACGCCACCACGAACGCCGTGCTGGCGACCACCACGACCTCGTCCGCGATGCTCTCCGGCCTGTCCCCGAGCACGCAGTACTCGGTGTACGTGACTGCGAGCGACGCCGCCGGGAACGTCTCGGCCCACTCGCCGACGCTGACGTTCAGCTCGGGCACGGCCGCCGCGGGCGGCTGCTCGGTCAAGTTCGACACGACGAACGCCTGGAACGGCGGGTTCATCGGCCAGATCAGCGTCTCGAACGACTCGATGAGCGCCATCAGCGGCTGGGAGCTCAGGTGGACGTTCACGAACGGCGAGAAGGTGACGCAGGCCTGGAACAGCGTGACGACCCAGTCGGGCACGGCCGTGTCGGCGAAGAACGCCGCGTGGAACTCGACGATCGACCACCACGGGTCGGTGGCGTTCGGGTTCCAGGGCACCGGGGCCCCGAAGGCGCCCACGGGGGTCTCGCTCAACGGGACCGCGTGCACGCTCGTCTGACGCGTGGGTGAGTGGCTCCGGGGCTCGGTCGCGGCGGCGGCCGGGCCCCGGAGCTCGTCCCAGGCTCGGGGCGCTGACGCGCAGCGGACGGCTGGACGACCGACCAGTGGGCTCCGGCGCGTCCAGAAGATGGGCAAGCGTCCAGTCGAGGGGTGGACGCGCGAGCCGGGGAGCGGTTCAGGCGCTCGCGTGGATGACGCCGACCACCCGGACGCGGACGTCGACGCCGTCGACCCGCGGCGGTACGCCGTCCGTCGAGCCGCGCTCGAGGTTCACCTGCAACCCGTACCCGTCACCTGACGCGGTGATCCCGATGCCTCGGACGTCGGACCTGCCGTCGAGGGTCGCGCGCAAGTGCTCTTTCGCCGCGCGCGCCTGCGCGAGGTCCGCCATCGTGCACCGCCTTCCGCCGTCCCCCCGGCCCGGGCCACGGGCCCGGCGAGACGCGCAGCGGCTCAGCGGACGAGTGTGGCGCCGAAGGCGTCCAGGACGGCATCGATCGGGTTGAGGTACGTCAGCCCTGTCCCATTGTTCCCCCCGGTCTCCGAACCGGCAAAGAGCAACCCGATCGCGACCCCGTCCTCGCGGTAGACGAGCGACCCCGAGTCGCCGCCGCGCGAGAACGGCTCGGCACCCAGACCCTCGACCTCGATCTGGTCGTCGAAGCTCAGCTCGCCGAGCTGCCGGCCGTAGCCGACCACGACCCCGTCGACCTCGATCGCCGACACCCGGCCCGTCGTCACCGCGGTCGTGCGCCCGATCTTGCCGACGACCTCGCCGCCGACCGCCACCGCCGTCGTCGTGATCCGGCCGACCGGGTACGTCGCGTCGACCTCGGGGTCGTCGAGCAGCGCGATCGCGGCGTCGACCGTGGCCGTCTGCCCCGGCACGAGGTCCGAGCGGGCGGCGAGCGTGCCGACACGGTCCCGCGGGGCGCGTCCGCCGTCGGCCGGCCCGGGCTGGACGATGACGTCGCCGATGTTCGCCTGCGGCGAGCCGGCCAGCACGTGGTAGTTCGACAGCGCGTGCACGGCGCCGCCGACCTCGACGAAGGCCCCGACCGTCCCGGCGGTGACCGCGACGTTCGCGATGGACACGCCGGGGCGCAGCGGCCGCACACGACCGGTCTCGCCCAGCGAGCGGGCCGTGATGACCGGCGGGCGGGGGCGGACGCGGTCGGTGCCGTCCGTCGGGTCCGCGCCCGTGGTCGTGGTGAGCGTGCGGATGCGGCCCGTGCGCCGCACGTCGACCGTCGGGCCGACCTGCTCGACGACCTTGCGCGCGATGCTGCGCACGCTCGGCACGCCGAGGCGGTAGCGCACGGCCAGCGCGTACGTGCCGTCGGGCTGCGGCGCGAGGCCCACCGCGAGCGGCGGCTCGTACCCCTGGGTGCCGTCGGCCGTGCGCAGCTCCGACGGCCGCACGGTCCGCTCGGCCAGCTCCCGCACGTAGTCCACCGCCTGGGCCTTGAGCTCCCGCGCCTTGCTCTTGTCCATCCGTCGCCCCCTGCTCGTTCGCGACCGGTTCCTCCCGGTCGCGGGCCAGTCTGCCGTGTGTCACCGACATCCGTGGCCCGTCCGGGACGCCGGGTCCCGCGTGTCAGTGGTCGGCGAGAGGGTGTCCTCATGACGCATGTGGTGCTGGTCGCGGGGTCATGGCTGGGCGCGTGGGCGTGGGACGACGTCGTGGGGCCGTTGCGCGCCGCCGGCCTCGACCCGGGCGCGCTGACGCTGCCGGGGCTCGCCCCGGGCGACGACGTGGCGGCGGTGCGACGCGCCGACCACGTCCGGGTGGTCACCGAGCTGCTCGACGGCCTGGACGGCGACGTCGTGCTGGT
>JAEWCA010000067.1 GCA_023390875.1 Actinomycetes bacterium | reverse complement strand
CGCCGACCCCGCGGCCGCGACCCGGGCGCTCACGACGATCGGCGAGACCGGCCGCGCCGCCCTCACGGACATGCGCCGGCTGCTCGGCGTGCTGCGGGCCGGACCGGGCGACGCCGACGAGCCGGGGTCCGCACCGGCCGCCTTCGCACCGCAGCCCGGCGCCGACGACATCGGCACGCTCGTCGAGCAGGTCCGCGGAAGCGGCGTGCGCGTCTCGCTCGTCCGGATGGGCACGCCGCGCCCGCTGCCCCCGGGCATGGGCCTCGCGATGTACCGGATCGCGCAGGAGGCCCTCACCAACGTGCTCAAGCACGCCGGTCCCGACCCTCAGGTCACGGTGATGGTGAGCTGGCAGCCCGAGTCGATCCTCGTGGAGGTCGACGACGACGGCCGGGGCGCGTCGGCGGAGAGCGACGGCCTCGGGCAGGGCATGCTCGGCATGCGCGAGCGCGCCACGATGTTCGGCGGCACGGTCACGGCCGGGCCGCGGCCCGGCGGCGGCTTCCGCGTCCGCGCCCAGCTCCCCACCCCCGCGAGAGGACCAGCGTGAGCACGACCGAGGAGACCCCGTGAGCGACCCGACCGCCGGCCCCGTCCGGGTCGCCCTCGTCGACGACCAGCAGCTCGTCCGGGCCGGGTTCCGCATGGTCATCGACTCGCAGCCCGACCTCGAGGTGGTGCTCGAGGCCGGCGACGGCGCCCAGGCGGTGCGGGCCCTCGACCCCGCCGCGCGGATCGTCACGGGTCCCGTCGACGTCGTGCTCATGGACGTGCGGATGCCCACGATGGACGGGCTCACGGCGACCGCGGAGATCACCGCGCGCGCGACCGACGACGCCCCCGCGCCGCGCGTCATCGTGCTGACCACGTTCGACCTCGACGAGTACGTCCTCGCCGCGATCCGGGCGGGTGCCAGCGGCTTCCTGCTCAAGGACACCCCGCCCGAGGACATGCTGGCCGCGATCCGCACGGTGCACCGCGGCGACGCCGTCATCGCCCCGTCGAGCACGCGCCGGCTCCTGGAGCACCTGGTCGAGGTGCTGCCGCCCGACGAGCCCGGCGCGCCCGCCGACCCCGCCCGGCAGGCCGTCGCCGACCTCACGGACCGCGAGCGCGAGGTGCTGCTGCTCATGGCCCGCGGGCGGTCGAACGGCGAGATCGGCCGCGACCTGTTCGTCGCGGAGGCCACCGTCAAGACGCACGTGGGCCGGATCCTCGCGAAGCTCGGCGCGCGCGACCGCGTCCAGGCCGTCGTCGTCGCCTACGAGACCGGCCTGGTCCGCCCCGGCGGCTGACGTCGCAGGTCCGCGGGGTACGCCTGCGGGATGACCCGCGCCGGCGCGCGTCCAGCCTGCCGCCCGATGTGGCGCCCGAGGGCCGCGACCTAGCGTCGGACCTGCCAGCGACACCACGAAGGAGCCCCCGTGGACACCACCCTCTCCCGCACGCCCGAGCCGACCCGGCCGGCCGTGACGGACCTCCCCGCGTCCAGCGCCCGCGGACTGACCAAGGTGTACGGGCAGGGCCCCGCCGCCGTCCGTGCGCTCGACGGCGTCGACGTCGACTTCGCCTCGGGCGCGTTCACCGCGATCATGGGCCCGTCGGGGTCCGGCAAGTCGACGCTCATGCACCTGCTCGCGGGGCTCGACGAGGCCACGTCGGGCGAGGTGCGGCTGGGCCCGACCGCGCTGACGTCGCTCGACGACGGTGCGCTGACCCGGCTGCGGCGCGACCGCGTCGGCTTCGTGTTCCAGTCGTTCAACCTGCTGCCGATGTTCACGGCGGAGCAGAACATCCTGCTGCCGCTGCAGCTCGCGGGCGTCAAGCCGGACCGTGAGTGGTTCGACATGCTCGTCGCGACGCTCGGGCTGGGCGAGCGCCTCACGCACCGCCCCGGGGAGCTGTCCGGCGGGCAGCAGCAGCGCGTCGCGATCGCGCGGGCGCTCGTCGCGAAGCCCGAGGTCGTGTTCGCGGACGAGCCCACCGGCAACCTCGACTCCCGGGCAGGCGCCGAGGTGCTGAGCTTCCTGCGCCGGTCCGTCCGCGAGCTGGGGCGGACCGTCATCATGGTCACGCACGACCCCACGGCCGCCGCGTACGCGGACCGCGTCGTCATGCTGGCCGACGGCCGGGTCGCGGGCGACATCGTCGACCCGACGCCCGAGTCCGTCCTCACCGGGCTGGACGCGCTGCGCACGCTCGACGGCACCACGGGCGCGCCGGCGGTGGGCGTCTGATGCTGCAGCTCACCCTCGCCCAGATGCGCCGCAGCGCCGGGCGTCTCGTCGCCGCGGCCATCGCGATCGCCATCGGCACGGCCTTCCTCACGACGACGCTCCTCGCGGGCGGCGTCATCACACGGACCGGCTACGACGCCGTGACCGCCACGTTCGGCGACGCGGACCTCGTCGCGACCGGGACCGTCACCGAGCGTTCGCTCGCCGACGTGCGGGGCACGCCCGGCGTCGCCGCGGCCGACCCGCTGTTCGTCGGCGGCGTCGAGCTGCGCAAGGGCGGCGCACGCCAGTGGCAGAACCTCCTGCCCGTGCCGTCCGACGAGCGCCTGGCCTCCCTCACGATCACCGACGGCACGATGCCCGCCGCGTCGGGCGAGATCGCGATCCCCGCCAAGACCGCCGAGCGGCTCCGCGTCGACGTCGGCGACACGCTCACCACCGAGTACTGGGCGCAGGACGCCGAGGAGCCGACCGAGCAGACGCTCACGGTCGTCGGGATCGCCGGCGACCCGCGCGGGGCGTGGTCCCAGTACGGCGGGGCCGGGCTCGGGCTCACCGACGACCTCACGCGCTGGTACGGGACGACGTTCGACGACGTGGGCGCCGACACCCTGCTCGTCGCGACGTCCGGCGACGTGGCCGACGCCCGCGCGGAGCTCACCGCGGCGCTCCCCGCGCTCGACGTGCTGACGAAGGACGAGGCCGCCGCGCGCGCCGTGTCGGAGGTGTCCGGCGAGGGCAACGTGCTCCTCACGGTCGTGCTCGGCTTCGCGGCCGTCGCGCTGCTCGTCGCCGCGCTCGTCATCTCCAACACGTTCCAGGTGCTCGTCGCGCAGCGCGTCCGGCTCCTCGCCCTGCTGCGGTGCGTCGGTGCCGAGAAGCGCCAGCTGCGACGCTCGGTGCTCCTCGAGGCGACGATCCTCGGCGCCGCGTCGTCGGTCGTCGGGCTGCTCGCCGGCACCGCGCTCGCGCAGGGCGCGCTCAGCATCCTCGGCGGCATGAGCGACGGCGTGCCGCTGCCGCGCGCCATCGACGTGACCGCCACGGTCGTGCTCGTCCCGCTGGTCGTCGGCACGCTCGTCACCGTCCTGGCGTCGCTCGTCCCGGCCCGCGCCGCGACCCGCGTGCCCCCGGTC
>JAEWCA010000041.1 GCA_023390875.1 Actinomycetes bacterium | reverse complement strand
CACCCGACCCCGGCCCGCCGGCCGAGCTGTCCGTCCCCACCCCGGAGGAAGTCCGATGACGAACGCCCCCACGCCGGGCGCCCGCCCCCCGCTCAGCGAGCAGGCCGTCGAGGCGGTGGTCCGCCAGGCGTTCCGCGACATGCTCGTGCTGCTGGGCGTCCTGCTGGTGCTCGGCGTCGGCATCGGCGTGCTCGTCGCGGGCGCGGCCGGTGCGTGGGGCGCCCTGCTCGGCGTCGCGATCGCGCTGATCTTCTCGGGCACCACCGTGCTGTCGGTGCTGGCGACCGTCCGCAGCTCGCCCGCACGCACCTCGGCGGTGATCATGGGCGCCTGGCTCGCCAAGATCGTCGTGGTGTTCGTGGCGCTCGCGGTGCTCAGCCGCTTCGACTTCTACGACCGCGTGGTGCTCGGCGTCGTGCTGTTCGCGGGGGTGCTCGGATCCGCGATCCTCGACCTGCGCGCGGTGCAGCGCGGGCACGTCCCGTACGTCGAGCCGGCTCCCGCCGCGGGTGCCGGGACGCAGGCCTCGGACGCCCCGTCCGACGGCGCGGACGGCCGACCGGAGCACGCCGACTCATAGGTTAGGCTTCCCCGCATACACGACGGCCAAGTGTCGCCAGCGTGCCCGCGCCGACGCGGGCGGGCGACACCCTCGACCTCAGGAGACCGCCCTGTCCAGCCTTGCGACGATCCTCCCGCTCGCCGCTGAAGAAAGCGAGAGCGGCTTCCACGCGCCGTCGCTGGCGGACTTCTTCCCGCCGGCCGTCGCGTTCGAGGGCACCCCGTTCGAGATCAACCGGATCATGATCGTCCGCTTCATCGCGGCCGCCGTGGCCATCCTCGTGATCGTGGTCGCCGCGCGCCGCGCGAAGCTCGTGCCCGGCCGGTTCCAGGTGGTCGTCGAGATGGTGCTCGACTTCTGCCGCCGCCAGATCGCGATCGAGACGCTCGGCGAGAAGCTCGGCAACAAGTACGCGCCGATCATCACGACGATCTTCTTCACGATCTTCTTCTTCAACATCACCGGCGTGGTGCCGTTCCTCAACATCGCCGGCACGTCGGTCATCGGGCTCCCGCTGATCTTCGCGCTGTGGGTGTTCTTCCTGTACATCGGTGCCGCGGTCAAGAAGCTCGGCGTCGGCGGGTTCCTCAAGGGCGCGCTCTTCCCGGCCGGCGTGCCGAAGGGGCTGTACGTCCTGCTGACGCCCGTCGAGTTCCTGCAGGTCTTCCTGCTGCGGCCGGCGACGCTGACCATCCGACTGTTCGCGAACATGATGGCCGGCCACCTGCTGCTGGCGCTCTGCTTCGCCGCGACGTCGTTCTTCTTCTTCGAGGCCGCGAACGGCATGAAGGTCCTCGGCGTCGTGACGCTCGCGGGCGGCTTCGCGTTCTTCCTCCTCGAGATCTTCGTCGCCGCCCTGCAGGCGTACGTCTTCGCGATCCTCACCGCGGTCTACCTGCAGATGGTCCTCGAACCCGAACACTGAGCACCTGCTCGCCGACGGCGAGGGACACGGTCCCGGATCGTCGCCCCACCCCGGACGCGCCGCGTGGCGCGCAGATGAAAGGAACCACAACATGACCGGCAACCTCGCCGTCATCGGCTACGGCCTCGCCGCCATCGGCCCCGGCATCGGCCTGGGCATCCTGTTCGGCAAGACGATCGAGAGCATGGCCCGCCAGCCGGAGATGTCCGGTCAGCTGCGTTCGACCATGTTCATCGGCCTCGCCTTCATCGAGGTGTTCGGCCTGCTCGGTCTCGTCACCCCCTTCATCTTCCCGTGATCGCCGGGCAGCTGGTCACCGCCGCGCACGGCGCGGTGGTCGCTGCCGCGGAGGAGACGCCGAACCCGCTCCTCCCGGAGACCTACGACATCGTCTGGTCGCTGTTCATCGTCATCGTCCTCGGCTTCGTGTTCCTCAAGTACGCGCTGCCGAAGATCCAGGCGGTGCTCGACGAGCGGACCGAGAAGATCGAGGGCGGTCTCGCGCTCGCCGAGACGGCTCAGGCGGAGGCCCAGGCGGCCCTCGCCGAGTACCAGCAGCAGCTCCAGGACGCCCGCACGGAGGCTGCGCGCATCCGTGAGGAGGCGCGCAACGAGGGCACCGCGATCATCGCGGAGTCCCGGACGCGGGCGCAGGCCGAGGCCGCGCGCATCGTGGAGAACGCCCAGCGGCAGATCGAGGCGGAGCGCCAGCAGGCCAGCGTCTCGCTGCGCACCGAGGTCGGCGCGCTCGCGACCGAGCTCGCGTCGAAGATCGTCGGCGAGTCGCTCGAGGACGAGGTGCGTCGCTCGCGCGTCGTGGACCGCTTCCTCGACGACCTCGAGGCCAGCACCGCGGGCGCCCAGGCGGACGCGGGTAAGGGGAACTGATGCGCGGCACGAGCAGGGCGTCGCTGGACGCCGCCGAGGAGCGGTGGGAGCCGGTCCTCGGGGCGGCCGGTGCGCAGTCGTCGGCGCTGGGTGAGCAGCTGTTCGCCCTGGTCGACGCGCTGGACTCGTCGGGCTCGCTGCGCCGGACGCTCGCCGACCCGTCGATCGACGGCGACGCGAAGGCGGCGCTCGTGGGCCGGCTGCTCGCCGCGGCCGACCCGCGGGTCGTCGAGGCGGCGCAGGGTCTGGTGCGGTCGCGCTGGTCGGCCGACAACGACCTGTCCGACGCCGTCGAGCACCTGGCGTTCCACGCCGTGCTCGCGACCGCGGAGGCGGACGGCACGCTCGCCCAGGTCGAGGACGAGCTGTTCCGGTTCTCGCGGGCCCTCGCCGGGCAGCGCGAGGTCCGCCGGGCGCTGTTCGACACGACGGTGCTCGCGGAGGCCCGCGTGCACCTCGTCGACCAGATCATCGGCGGGCGTGTCGCGCCGGTGACGCTGCTGGTCGCCGAGCGCGTCGCGGCCGCACCGCGTGGTCGCCGGTACGTGGCGAGCCTCGGCCACCTGGCCGACCTCATCGCGGAGCGGCGGGACCGGCAGGTCGCGACGGTGCACTCGGCGTCGCCGCTCACCACGGCGCAGCGCGACCGCCTCGCGGAGATCCTCCGGAATGCCTACGGTCGCGAGATCCAGCTCAACACCGTGCTCGACCCGCAGATCCTCGGTGGCCTGCGCGTGCAGGTGGGACCCCAGGTCGTGGACGCGACCGTGCTGGCCCGCCTGGCCGACGCCCGCCGACGGCTGGCGAGCTGACCCGCGCGCCCGCGCGCACCAGACATGTGAGACCGCACGCACCGCGTGCGCCACGACAGGAGAGAAGCAATGGCTGAGCTGACGATCCGGCCGGAGGAGATCCGCGCCGCTCTGGACAGCTTCGTGAAGACGTACGAGCCGAAGGGCGCCGTCTCGGAAGAGGTCGGTCGTGTCACGCTCGCGGGCGACGGCATCGCGCAGGTCGAGGGCCTGCCGGGCGCGATGGCGAACGAGCTGCTCAAGTTCGAGGACGGCACGCTCGGTCTCGCGCTCAACCTCGACGTGCGCGAGATCGGTGTCGTCGTGCTCGGCGAGTTCACCGGCATCGAGGAGGGCCAGGAGGTCCGCCGCACGGGCGAGGTCCTGTCGGTCGCCGTCGGTGACGGCTACCTCGGCCGCGTCGTGGACCCGCTGGGTGAGCCGATCGACGGCCTCGGCGCGATCGAGACCGAGGGCCGCCGCGCCCTCGAGCTCCAGGCGCCCGGCGTCATGGCCCGCAAGTCGGTGCACGAGCCGCTCCAGACCGGCATCAAGGCCATCGACTCGATGATCCCGATCGGGCGCGGCCAGCGTCAGCTCATCATCGGCGACCGCCAGACGGGCAAGACGGCGATCGCGATCGACACGATCATCAACCAGAAGGCCAACTGGGAGACCGGCGACCCGACGAAGCAGGTCCGCTGCATCTACGTCGCCATCGGCCAGAAGGGCTCGACGATCGCGTCGGTCCGCAGCGCCCTCGAGGAGGCCGGCGCCCTGGAGTACACGACGATCGTCGCGGCTCCGGCGTCCGACCCGGCCGGCTTCAAGTACCTCGCCCCGTACACCGGCTCGGCCATCGGCCAGCACTGGATGTACCAGGGCAAGCACGTCCTGATCGTGTTCGACGACCTGTCGAAGCAGGCCGAGGCGTACCGCGCCGTGTCGCTGCTGCTGCGCCGCCCGCCGGGCCGCGAGGCGTACCCCGGTGACGTCTTCTACCTGCACTCCCGCCTGCTGGAGCGTTGCGCGAAGCTCTCGGACGAGCTGGGCGCGGGCTCGATGACGGGTCTGCCGATCATCGAGACCAAGGCGAACGACGTGTCGGCGTACATCCCGACCAACGTCATCTCCATCACGGACGGCCAGATCTTCCTCCAGTCCGACCTGTTCAACGCCGACCAGCGTCCCGCTGTCGACGTCGGCATCTCGGTCTCCCGCGTCGGTGGTGCCGCGCAGGTCAAGGCGATGAAGAGCGTCTCCGGCACGCTCAAGCTCGACCTCGCGCAGTTCCGCTCGCTCGAGGCGTTCGCGATGTTCGCGTCCGACCTCGACGCGACGTCGCGCGCCCAGCTCGCGCGTGGTGCGCGCCTGACGGAGCTGCTCAAGCAGGGTCAGTACTCGCCGTTCGCGGTCGAGGACCAGGTCGCGTCGATCTGGGCCGGCACCAAGGGCAAGCTGGACGACGTCCCGGTCGAGGACGTCCGCCGCTTCGAGGCCGAGCTGCTCGAGCACCTGCGCCGCAAGACGGACGTGCTGTCCTCGATCGCGTCGAGCGGCAAGCTCGACGACGCCACCGAGGAGGCGCTCGGCGCCGCGGTGGACGAGGTCCGCAACGGCTTCCTCCTGGCCGACGGCTCGCCGCTGGTCGGCGGGGCGGACGCGGCCGCCGACGTCGAGGTCGAGCAGGAGCAGATCGTCAAGCAGAAGCGGGCCTGAGATGGCCGGTTCCCAGCGGATCTACAAGGCGCGGATCAAGTCCACGCAGTCGCTCAAGAAGATGTTCCGGGCGCAGGAGCTCATCGCGGCGTCCCGGATCGGGCGTGCGCGCGACCGGGTGAGCCTGGCGGCGCCGTACTCGCGGGCGATCACCCGTGCGGTGTCGGCCCTGGCGACGCACTCGAACGTGACGCACCCGTTCCTCGTGGAGCGGACCGACACGAAGCGCGTCGCGGTGCTGCTCATCGCGTCTGACCGCGGCATGGCGGGCGCCTACTCGGCGAGCGTCATCCGCGAGACGGAGCGGCTGATCGAGCGGCTCGAGTCCGAGGGCAAGCAGGTCGCCCTGTACGTCTCGGGTCGTCGTGCGGAGACGTACTACACGTTCCGCGGCCGTGAGCTCGCGGGGTCGTGGACCGGGACCTCGGACGCGCCGAGCACCGACCTCGCCGGCGAGATCGCGGACACGCTGCTCGACGCGTTCCGTGCCCCCGCCGACGCCGGCGGCATCGGCGAGGTGCACGTCGTCTTCACGCAGTTCGTCAACATGGTGACGCAGCGTCCCCGGGTCATCCGCCTGCTGCCCCTCGAGGTCGTCGAGGGCGTGGCTCCCGCGGAGGAGTCGGACAACCTGCCGCTGTACGAGTTCGAGCCGGAGCCCGCCGTCGTCCTCGACGCGCTGCTCCCGCGCTACGTGCGCAGCCGGATCTACGCGAGCCTCCTGCAGGCCGCGGCGTCCGAGCTGGCCGCCCGGCAGCGCGCGATGCACACCGCGACCGAGAACGCCGAGGACCTCATCCGCATGTACACCCGGCTGGCCAACCAGGCCCGCCAGGGTGAGATCACCCAGGAGATCAGCGAGATCGTGTCGGGCGCCGACGCACTCGCTTCCGCCTCCTGAACACCGACCGCACGACACAGCCCCTGACGGAGCCCTGCTCCGGACGAACGAAGCGAGGCCAGACATGACCGCCACCACCGTCGACGAGACGGCCAGCACCGCCGACACGCCCGGCGTGGGACGGGTCGCACGGGTCATCGGTCCGATCGTGGACATCGAGTTCCCCGCGGACCAGATCCCCGAGCTCTACAACGCGCTGCAGGTCGACATCGACCTGTCCGCGCAGGGTGAGGGCGAGAGCTCCTTCACGATGACGCTCGAGGTCGCCCAGCACCTGGGTGACTCGCTCGTGCGCGCCATCGCGCTCAAGCCGACCGACGGCCTGGTCCGCGGTGCGCAGGTGCGCGACACGGGTGCGCCGATCTCGGTGCCCGTCGGCGACGTCACCAAGGGCAAGGTCTTCAACGTCATCGGCGAGGTGCTCAACGCCGCGCCCGACGAGAAGATCGAGATCACCGAGCGCTGGCCGATCCACCGCAAGCCCCCGGCCTTCGACCAGCTCGAGTCGAAGACGCAGATGTTCGAGACCGGCATCAAGGTCATCGACCTGCTCACGCCGTACGTCCAGGGCGGTAAGATCGGCCTGTTCGGCGGTGCCGGTGTCGGCAAGACGGTCCTCATCCAGGAGATGATCCAGCGCGTCGCCCAGAACCACGGTGGTGTGTCGGTGTTCGCCGGTGTCGGCGAGCGCACCCGTGAGGGCAACGACCTCATCGTCGAGATGGAGGAGGCGGGCGTCTTCGACAAGACGGCCCTCGTCTTCGGCCAGATGGACGAGCCGCCGGGCACGCGTCTGCG
>JAEWCA010000558.1 GCA_023390875.1 Actinomycetes bacterium | reverse complement strand
GTCCGGTCCACCGTGGTGGCGGCGTGCACCGCGGCGCTCGCCGGTGCCGCCGCGTTCAGCGGCCAGGCCGCCGTCGACCTCTACGTCGGCGCCCACGCTTCGACCCGGGACGCGATGCACGACGTGTACGCACCGATCCTCGCGACCCCGGGCGTCGCGACGTGGCTGTTCGGGGTCGGACCGTCGCTGCTGTTCGCCGGTGTGTTCGTGCTCCTGCTCGTGGCGGCTCTCCGGCGCCGGGTCCCCGGCGCGGTCGCGTGGCTGTTCGGGGTCGGCAACCTGGCTCAGGTCGCCGGCCGGACGCTGCCCGGGCGGTTCGTGCTCCTCGAGGGCCTCGGCATCGGGCTCGAAGTCCTCGCGCTGGGCGTCGCCGCGGCCGGTGCGCACGACCCGCGCCACGGACGCACGGCCGTCCGCGGAACCGCCGCGCCGCGTGCACCGCGCGGCTAGGTTGGGCTGCATGGGCCCCCTGCACACCTACTCCGCGGACCTCACCTGGACCGGCGCCGGCTCGCACGGCACCACCAGCTACACGGCCTACTCGCGTGACCACGAGGTGCGGCTCGGCGCCAAGCCGCCGCTGCTCGGCTCGTCCGACCCGTCGTTCCGCGGCGACCCGCTGCGCTACAACCCCGAGGAGCTGCTGGTCAGCTCGCTCGCGCAGTGCCACATGCTCTGGTTCCTGCACCTCGCGACCGTCGCCGGGATCGTCGTCGTCGGGTACGAGGACCACGCGACCGGCACGATGCGCGTCGAGGCGGCGGGCCACGGGCAGTTCACGGAGGTCGTGCTCAGGCCGCAGGTGACCGTCGCGGCCGGCGTGCACCTGCCGGACGGCACGCCCGTGACCGACGGCGTGCTGTCCGACGTGCACCACCGGGCCCACGAGCACTGCTTCATCTCGCGGTCGGTCAACTTCCCGGTGCGGCACGAGCCCGTCCCCGTCCGGACCGGGCGCGCGGCTGCGGGGGTGCTCGGCGCGGGCTGAACCGGGACGGCCGACGTCAGGGCCGACGCAGGCTGAGCCAGCGGGGCTCCAGGACGTACCCGAGCGCCTCGTTCGCGCGCAGCGACGCGACGTTGACCGCGGCGCCGCCGGTGCCAAACATCCGGTGCCCCTGGGACGCCAGGTCGACGACCGCAGCGGCCTTCACCGCGGTCGCCAGCCCGCGGCCGCGCACGGCACGCCGGGTCACGGTGAACAGCGTCTCGACGCGGGCGTCCGCCGGGTACAGCACGGTCACCGCGTCGAGGTCGCCGAGCGGACCGAACGCGCCGTACGCCCACCACCCGGACATCGCCAGAGAGGTCGCGAGCTCGGCGACGTCCGGCACGTCGTGCGCGGTCGCGGGCGTCGACGGGTAGTCGACCGCGCAGAGCGCGTCGAGCGCGACGATCGCGCCCGACTGCTCCGGGCCCAACCGCACGACACGCCAACCCTGGGCCCGCACGTGCTCCACGCGGGCGGCCAGACGGGCGAGATGCGCGTCGTCGGTGAGCTGCAGCCGCGCACCCCACGACTCGGACTCGACGGTCCACCCCTCGGCCAGGAGCGGAGCGACGCGCTCGTCGTCCTCGCGCAGCACCCGCACGTCGTCGCCGGAACCGCCGTCGCCCGAACCGTCACCACCGGAACCGCCGTCGCCGGCGGGGACGGCGGCCGGACCGGCGTCATGACCGCCTTCGCTCACGCAGGCACCCGTTCCGCCACCGGCTCGAGCACCTCGGCGAGGAACCGGCCGGTGTGGCTGGCGGGCACGGTCGCCACGTGCTCGGGCGTGCCCTCGGCGATCACCCGGCCTCCGCCGTTGCCGCCCTCGGGGCCCATGTCGACGACCCAGTCGGCGTTCTTGATCACGTCGAGGTTGTGCTCGATGACGATGACCGAGTTGCCCTTGTCGACGAGCGACTGCAGCACGCCGAGCAGCTTGCGGATGTCCTCGAAGTGCAGCCCCGTGGTCGGCTCGTCGAGCACGTAGATGGTCCGGCCCGTCGACCGGCGCTGCAGCTCGGCGGCGAGCTTGACGCGCTGCGCCTCGCCGCCCGAGAGCGTCGGGGCGGGCTGCCCCAGCCGCACGTAGCCGAGGCCGACGTCGACGAGCGTGCGCAGGTGCCGCGAGATCGCCGGCACGGCGGCGAAGAACTCCGCGGCCTCCTCGATCGGCATCGCGAGCACGTCCGCGACCGTCTTGCCCTTGAAGTGCACCTCGAGCGTCTCGCGGTTGTACCGGGCGCCGTGGCACACCTCGCACGGCACGTACACGTCGGGCAGGAAGTTCATCTCGATCTTGAGCGTGCCGTCGCCCGAGCACGCCTCGCAGCGGCCGCCCTTGACGTTGAACGAGAACCGTCCGGGCGTGTACCCGCGGACCTTCGCCTCGGTGGTCTCGGCGAACAGCCGGCGCACGTGGTCCCACACTCCCGTGTAGGTCGCCGGGTTCGACCGCGGCGTGCGGCCGATCGGGCCCTGGTCCACGTGCACGACCTTGTCGAGGTGCTCGAGACCGGTGACGCGCTTGTGCCGGCCCGCCACCTGGCGCGCGCCGTTGAGCTCGTTCGCGAGAACCGTGTAGAGGATCGAGTTCACGAGCGTCGACTTGCCGGAGCCCGAGACGCCGGTGACCGCGGTGAGGGTGCCGAGCGGGAACGACACGTCGATGCCCTGCAGGTTGTGCTCGCGCGCCCCCACGACGGTGAGCTGGCGCTTCTTGTCGACCTTGCGCCGTTCGGCCGGCATCGGGATCGCCCGTCGCCCGGACAGGTACGCGCCCGTCACGGACTCGGCCGCGCCGAGCAACCCGTCGAGGTCGCCCGAGTGCACGACCCGGCCGCCGTGCTCGCCCGCACCGGGACCGATGTCGACGATCCAGTCCGCGGTGCGGATCGTGTCCTCGTCGTGCTCGACGACGATCAGCGTGTTGCCGAGGTCGCGCAGCCGCGTCAGCGTGTCGATGAGGCGGCGGTTGTCACGCTGGTGCAGGCCGATCGACGGCTCGTCGAGCACGTACAGGACGCCCACCAGACCGGACCCGATCTGCGTCGCGAGACGGATGCGCTGCGCCTCGCCGCCCGACAGGGTCGCGGCCGGACGTGTGAGCGACAGGTAGTCGAGGCCGACGTCGAGCAGGAAGCCGAGCCGCGCCTGGATCTCCTTGAGCACCTGCGCGGCGATCGCCCGCTCGCGCTCGCCCAGCACGAGCCCGTCGAGGAACGCGCGGGCGTCGCGGATGGGCAGCTCGCACACCTCCGCGATCGACCGGTCGCCGATGCGGACCGCGAGGACCTCGGGCTTGAGGCGCGCGCCCCGGCAGACCGGGCACGGGACCTCGCGCATGAAGGCCTCGTACTTCTCCTTGCTCCAGTCCGACTCCGTCTCGTTGTGCCGGCGCTCCAGGAACGTCACGACACCCTCGAAGCCCGTGGAATACTGCCGCTCGCGGCCCCAGCGGTTCTTGTAGCGGACCTTCACCTCGTGGTTCTGGCCGTACATGACCGCGTCCTTGGCGCGCTGCGGGAGCGCCCGCCACGGGACGCTCGTCGAGAAGCCCATGTCCTGCGCGAGCGCGCTCAGCACCCGCGCGAAGTACTCGCTCGAGATCTGCGCCCACGGCGCGACCGCGCCCTCGTCGAGCGACAGGTCCTCGTCCGGCACCACGAGGTCCGGGTCGACCTCGAGCCGCGAGCCGATGCCCGTGCACTCCGGGCACGCGCCGTAGGGGGCGTTGAACGAGAACGTCCGCGGCTCGATCTCGTCGAGCGCGAGCACGTGGTCGTTCGGGCAGGCCCGGTGCTCCGAGAAACGCCGCTCGCGCGACGGGTCGTCGACGTCCGCGTCGACGAGCTCGACGACGAGGATGCCGCCCGCCAGACCGAGCGCCGTCTCGACCGAGTCGGTGAGGCGGCGCTGCACGCCCTCGCGGGACACGAGGCGGTCGACGACCACCTCGATGTCGTGCTTGAGCTTCTTCTCGAGCGTCGGCGGCTCGGTCAGCTGGACGACCTCGCCGTCCACCCGCGCGCGCGCGAAGCCCTTGGCCTGCAGCTCCTTGAACAGGTCCGCGTACTCGCCCTTGCGGCCGCGGACCACCGGCGCGAGCACCTGGTACCGCGTGCCCTCCGGGAGCTCGAGCAGCCGGTCGACGATCTGCTGCGGCGTCTGCGCGGTGACACGCTCGCCGCACTCGGGGCAGTACTGCGTGCCCGCCCGCGCGAACAGCAGGCGGAGGTAGTCGTACACCTCGGTGATCGTGCCGACCGTGGACCGGGGGTTCCGGTTGGTCGACTTCTGGTCGATGGAGACCGCCGGCGACAGGCCCTCGATGAAGTCCACGTCGGGCTTGTCCATCTGCCCGAGGAACTGCCGGGCGTACGCGGAGAGCGACTCGACGTACCGGCGCTGCCCTTCGGCGAAGATCGTGTCGAACGCCAGCGACGACTTGCCCGAGCCCGAGAGCCCGGTGAAAACGATGAGCTTGTCGCGCGGGAGGTCGAGGTCGACGTTGCGGAGGTTGTGCTCGCGGGCGCCCTGCACCACCAGACGTTCATTCACGGCGGGAAGTCTACGTGCCGCCACCGACAGTCGCACACGTGTTCGACGGTGGCGAACACGTGCGACCGGGTGCTGCGACCGTCTCCGCAGGCCATGCTCGGGTTCCGGAGGCACCGTCCGCGTCGAGAGGATGGTCACATGGCCTACACGGGCGACGTGGTGGTCGGCGGACCCACGCAGGTGCGCGTGCTCGACGAGGTCGAGATCCGCAAGGTCGCGGTCGGCCCGATGACGAACAACGCGTACCTGCTGACCTGTCGGCGCGAGGGCGCGCAGCTGCTCGTGGACCCCGCCGACGACCCCGAGCGGCTCCTCGACCTGGTCCGGGAGGGCTCCGACAGCGCGCGGCTGGACGACATCGTGGTCACCCACCGGCACGCGGACCACCACCGCGCGCTCGCGTCGGTCGTGGCGGTCACGGGAGCGGCCGTCTCGGCCGGCGCCCCCGACGCGGACGCGATCGCCGCGACGACCGGCGTGGTCGTCGACCGGCGGCTGCACGACGGCGACACCCTGGCGGTCGGGCACCTCACGCTCGAGGTCATCGCGCTCGCCGGCCACACCCCGGGGTCCGTCGCGCTCGTCTACCGGGAGCCCGCCCACGCGGAGGCACCCCGGCGCGCGCACCTCTTCACCGGTGACTCGCTCTTCCCCGGCGGCGTGGGACACACGCACGGTGACGAGAGCCTGTTCGCGCAGCTGTTCGAGGACGTCACCACACGGCTGTTCGACCGGTTCGGCGACGCGACCTGGGTGTACCCCGGCCACGGCGCCGACACGACGCTCGGGAAAGAGCGCCCGCACCTCGCCGAGTGGCGCGCACGCGGCTGGTGAGTACGCAGCTCACGGGGTCGCGACGAGGAGCCAGCGCCGAACCGTGACGCCGTCGGGCCCCACGTCGAGCTCGCCCGGCACGAATCCCGCCCGCGCGAGCACCCGCTCGGACGCCGTGTTTCCGACCATCGTCGACGCCGCCACGGACGGCTCGCCGTGCGCGATCAACCAGTCGGCGAGACCGGTCACCGCCGCGGTCGCCAGGCCCCGACCCCGCGCGGAGGGCAGCAGCGCGTAGTACAGGAACGGCCCGGCGACCCGGGACCCGATCCCGATCGTGCCGACCGGCCCGTCGTCCGTGACCACGATGTACCGTCCACCCCGGCCCGCCGCCCGGAGCTCGAGGTTGCGTGCGACGCGACGCCGCGCCACCTCCTCCGACGCGTCCGCCGGGTAGTACGTCCACCGGGTCACGTCGGGGACGCGCGAGAGCTCCTGGTCGAGCCGCCAGTCGTCCTCCTCGACGGGTCGCAGGCGCGCGGGCTCGCCGCGGAACGTCGCGATGTCGACGACGTCGGGGACGAGCACCGTCACTCCTCGACCGGGCCGAGGACGGACGTGGCGAGCGTCGAGTGCGCCGACTCGTCGTCCGACGGGTGGAAGATCCCCGCGAGCACGTCCCGGTACAGCCGACCGAGCTCGTTGCCGGTGAAGTACGAGCCGCCGCCCGACACGCGCAGCGCCAGGTCCACGACGGTCCGGGCGGTCTCGGTCGCCCGGACCTTGAGCCCGACGAGCTGGGCGAACCACCGGGCGCCGTGGTCGACCTGCTCGTCGACGTCGCGGGCGAGCGCGAACACCTGCAGCTCGGCGCCGTCCTGCGCGAGGGCGGCGTCGGCGACCTTCCACCGGATGTCCGGGTCCTGCGCGTACGACCGGCCGCCGTGCTTCATCGACGTCCGGCGTCGCGCGGACGCGGCACCCAGCTCGAGCGCCCGGCGGCCGACCCCCGTGTAGACGGCGGCGAGCAGCACCTCGAACACCGCGAACAGCGCGAAGATGAACGGGTCCGCGCTCGGCCCCGGCGGCAGCGAACGGTAGACCTGCCCCGCCGGGGCGTGCGCGCCGTCCAGCTCGGTCGTCGCGGACTGCGTCGCGCGCATGCCGAGCGTGTCCCAGTCGTCGCGCGTCCGGACGCCGTCGCGGCCCACGACGCCGTGCACGAGCCGCGGGTCGTCGGGGTCGGAGTCGTCGAGCCCGAACGTCGCCAGGCGCGTCCAGACCGGGGACAGCGACGTGAAGATCTTGGTGCCGAAGTACCGGTAGCCGCCCTCGCCGTCGGGCTCGGCGCGCGTGCGCGACCCGAACATGACGAGGTCGTTGCCCGCCTCGGAGTTCCCGAACGCGAACACCTCGCCCGCGGCCGCGTCCCGCAGGACGAACTCGACCGACTCGTCGCCGCGCGCGACGAGCAGCGCCGCGAGGCCCGTGACGACGAGGTGCATGTTGACCGCGAGTGCCGTCGCCGGCGCCGCAGCCGCCAGTCGCGCCTGCTCGCGGGCGACCTCCTCGAGCGTGAGCCCCGCGCCGCCGAGCCGCTCGGGCACGAACGCCTGCAGGTAGCCGGCGTCGACGAGCTCCGCGAGGTCGTCGTGCGGGAACGTGTTCTCCCGGTCGTGCCCCGGCGCGCGTTCGTGGACGCGGGTGAGCAGGTCGTCGGTCAGCAGCGTGCGCAGCGTCCTCGCCATGACGCCACTCTGCCATCGCGCGCGGACCGGTCACTCCCCACGGCCGGTGATCCGGCAGGATGCCGTCATGCCCACCTACGCCGTCCGCTACACCTACGACGAGCGCACCGACGTGCGCGACGCCGTCCGCCCGGAGCACCGCGCCTACCTGGGCGATCTCGCCGAGCAGGGCGTCGTGCTCGGCTCGGGACCGTTCACCGACGGCGAGCCCGGCGCCCTGCTCGTGTTCCGCACCGCCGACCGGGAGGCCCTCGACGCCGTGATCGCCGCAGACCCGTTCACGCGGGAGGGGATCGTCCGCGAGACCGACGTGCGGCCCTGGGACATCGTCATCGGGCCGTGGAGCACGTCGGCCTGACGTCCGGGCCGCCCGCCGATCAGCCCGTCGCCGGGTCCGCCCCAGCCGCCCCTGCCGCGCCCGGCGCCCCCGCCGCGACCGCCGCGCGCTCGTCGCGGCGCGTCTTCGCGATGCTCGCCCACGCCGTCACACCCAGCGTGAGGACGATGACGAGCAGCGACGCCCAGATGGGGATCTCCGGTGCCCACGCGACCGGCTCGCCGCCGTTGATGAACGGGACCTCGTTCTCGTGCAGCGCGTGCAGCAGGAGCTTGACGCCGATGAACCCGAGCAGCACGCCCAGCCCGATGTTGAGGTAGACGAGACGCTTGAGCAGGTCGCCGAGCAGGAAGTAGAGCTGGCGCAGGCCCATCAGCGCGAACAGGTTCGCCATGAGCACGAGGTACGGCTCGCTCGTCAGGCCGAAGATCGCCGGGATCGAGTCGAACGCGAACAGCAGGTCGGTGGCACCGAGCGCGACGAGCACGATGAGCATCGGCGTGATGAGCCGCTTGCCGTTCTGCACCACGGTGAGCTTGACGCCGTGGTACTCGTTCGTCGCCGGGAACGTGCGCTGCACCAGGCGGAGCAGGAGCGGCGGGTGGAACTCGTCGTCGTCCGACTCCCCCTCGCGGGACACCTTCCACGCGGTCCAGACGAGGAACGCGCCGAACAGGTAGAACACCCAGCTGAACGTCGAGATCGCCGCGGCGCCGAGCCCGATGAAGATGCCGCGGAACACCAGCGCCAGGATGATGCCGACGAGCAGCGCCGTCTGCTGGTACGCGCGCGGCACCGCGAACCGACCCATGATCAGCAGGAACACGAAGAGGTTGTCCACCGACAGCGAGTACTCGGTGAGCCACCCGGCGAAGAACTCGCCCGCGTACTGCCCGCCCGACGTGGCCCACACCCCGAGCCCGAACAGCACCGCCAGCCCGACGTAGACGGCGAGGTACCGCAGGCACTCGGCCGTCGTGGGGACGTGCGGGCGGCGGCCGACGATCGCGACGTCCACGACGAGGATCGCGCCGGCGACGCCGAGCGAGATCAGCCAGACGAGGGGGTCGATGTGCACCGGGTGGTCCTCAGCTCTCGGTCGACGACACGGTGTCGTCGTGACGGGTCTTCAGCAGGCTCGCGACCGTCGCCACCGTGAGGGTGCCGAGGATGAACGCGAGCGACAGCCAGATCGGGATCTCGGGGGCCCACTCGACGGGCTCCCCGCCGTTGATGAACGGCAGCTCGTTGACGTGCAGGGCGTGCAGGACGAGCTTGACCCCGATGAACCCGAGGATCACGGCCAGCCCCTGCGAGAGGTAGACGAGGCGGTCGAGCAGGCCGCCGATGAGGAAGTACAGCTGCCGCAGGCCGAGCAGCGCGAACGCGTTCGCCGTGAACACGATGTACGGCTCCTGCGTGAGGCCGTAGATCGCGGGGATCGAGTCGAGCGCGAACAGGACGTCGGTCGCGCCGATCGACACCATCACGACGAGCATCGGCGTGAGGAACCGCTTGCCGTCGATGCGCACGGTCAGCCGGTCGCCGTGGTACTCGTCCGTGGTCGGGACGAACCGCTTGAGCATCCGGACGGCGAGCCCCTCGCCGACCTTCTCGTCCGCGGGATGGTCGGGGTCGTGGTGCTCCCGGGCCAGCTTCACGGCCGTGTACACGAGGAACGCGCCGAAGAGGTAGAACACCCACGAGAACTGCTCGATCGCCGCCGCGCCCAGCAGGATGAACACCGTCCGCAGCACCAGCGCGATCGCGACGCCGACCAGGAGCACCTTCTGCTGGTACTCCCTGGGCACGGCGAACTTGGTCATGATGATGAGGAAGACGAAGAGGTTGTCGACCGACAGGCTCTTCTCGGTGATGTACCCGGCGAAGTACTCGGTGCCGAAGTCCCAGCCCCACGCCATCCCGACGACGACGCCGAACACGAGCGCGAGGGCGACGTAGACGATCGACCAGCGGGCCGACTCCGAGAACGTGGGGGCGTGCGGCGTGCGCACGTGCGCGAAGAAGTCGAAGACGATCAGGCCGACCACCAAGAGGGCCGTCGCTGCCCAGACCCAGCCGGACACATCCATGCAAAGACCTCCGGTTCGAGATGTGCGTCGATACCGAAGGTCTCCCCCGCCCGCCGGGTGTCCGGCGGACCGATCGCGCCGGGTCCCGCGAACGGGTCCGTGATGACGACAGGATCGTGTGTGGGGTACTCCCCTTCAACCGCGGTCAGCATAGGCCACGAACGTGCCCGACGCCGCCGGTCGTCCACGCCGTCCTGACGTGGCGACCCGCGTGAGGTCAGGCCGTGGCCGCCTGCATCTGCCGCAGCTCCTTCTTGAGCCCGCTGATCTCGTCCCGCAGCCGCGCCGCCAGCTCGAACTGCAGCTCCCCGGCAGCGGCGTGCATCTGCTCGGTCAGGTCGTGGATGAGGTCCGCGAGCTCGGACGCCGCCGCACCCGTGAGCCGCGTGCGCTCGTCGCGGGGGCCACCCTTCGAGCCGAAGCCCGGCACGGGGGCCTTGCCGCGGCTCGCCTGGCGCCCGGCACCGCCCAGCAGCTCGGCGGTGTCGGCGTCCTCCCGGGCGAGCAGGTCGGTGATGTCGCCGATCTTCTTGCGCAGCGGGGTCGGGTCGATGCCGTTCGCGAGGTTGTACGCGATCTGCTTCTCGCGGCGCCGGTTCGTCTCCTCGATCGCGATCTGCATCGCGACCGTGATCCGGTCGGCGTACATGTGCACCTGGCCGGACACGTTGCGGGCGGCACGGCCGATGGTCTGGATGAGCGACTTGCCGGACCGCAGGAAGCCCTCCTTGTCGGCGTCGAGGATCGCGACGAGCGACACCTCCGGCAGGTCGAGACCCTCGCGCAGCAGGTTGATGCCGACCAGCACGTCGTACTCGCCGAGCCGCAGCTCGCGCAGCAGCTCGACCCGTCGGAGCGTGTCGACCTCGGAGTGCAGGTACCGGACCCGGACGCCCTTCTCCAGGAAGTAGTCGGTGAGGTCCTCGGCCATCTTCTTGGTGAGCGTCGTGACGAGGACGCGCTCGTCCTTCTCGACCCGGTCGTGGATCTCGCCGAGCAGGTCGTCGATCTGGCCGTGGGTCGGCTTCACGACGACCTCGGGGTCCACCAGACCGGTGGGTCGGATGATCTGCTCGACGACGCCGTCCGCCATCGACAGCTCGTAGTCGCCCGGCGTCGCCGACAGGTACACCGTCTGACCGATGCGCTCGACGAACTCCTCCCAGCGCAGCGGCCGGTTGTCGGTCGCGCTGGGCAGCCGGAAGCCGTGGTCGACCAGCGCGCGCTTGCGCGACATGTCGCCCTCGAACATCGCGCCGATCTGCGGGACGGTCACGTGCGACTCGTCGATGACGAGCAGGAAGTCCTCGGGGAAGAAGTCGAGCAGCGTGTTGGGCGCCGAGCCGGCGGACCGGCCGTCGATGTGCCGCGAGTAGTTCTCGATGCCGGAGCACGAGCCGATCTGGCGCATCATCTCGATGTCGTACGTGGTGCGCATGCGCAGCCGCTGGGCCTCGAGCAGCTTGTTCTGGCGCTCGAGCTCGTCGAGCCGGTCGGCGAGCTCCGCCTCGATGCCGGCGATCGCCCGCTCCATGCGCTCCGGGCCGGCGACGTAGTGCGTCGCCGGGAAGATCATCATCTGCTGCTCGGCCCGCACGACCTCGCCGGTGAGCGGGTGCAGCGTCGCGATGGCCTCGATCTCGTCGCCGAAGAACTCGATGCGGATCGCGAGCTCCTCGTACATCGGGATGATCTCGACCGTGTCGCCGCGGACGCGGAACGTGCCGCGAGTGAACGCGAGGTCGTTGCGCGTGTACTGCATCTGCACGAACCGGCGCAGCAGCTGGTCGCGGTCGATCTGGTCGCCCACGGACAGCGTGACCATGCGGTCGACGTACTCCTGCGGCGTGCCGAGGCCGTAGATGCACGACACCGACGCGACCACGACGACGTCGCGCCGCGTCAGCAGCGAGCTGGTCGCGGAGTGGCGCAGCCGCTCGACCTCGTCGTTGATCGACGAGTCCTTCTCGATGTAGGTGTCCGTCTGCGCGATGTACGCCTCGGGCTGGTAGTAGTCGTAGTACGAGACGAAGTACTCGACGGCGTTGT
>JAEWCA010000545.1 GCA_023390875.1 Actinomycetes bacterium | reverse complement strand
CCGCGAGCCGCCGTCGCGCCTGGTCGCGGTCGAGCAGCAGGGCACCGAACGCCGCGAGCACGAAGAACATGAGGAACGGGTCGAGCAGGCTCACGCGCGACATGACGATGGCCTCGCCGTCGACCGCGAGCAGCACGCCCGCGACCACGCCCCACGCCGTCGACGCGAACAGCCGGCGCGCGATCCGGACGAGCAGGAGCACCGCGAGCGTCCCGAACACCGCGGCCGCGAGCCGCCACGCCGCCGAGCTGCCGACGCCGCCGCCGAGCTGGATCCCCAGCCCGATGAGCCACTTGCCGACCTGCGGGTGCACGACGTACTCCGCGGCCGTGCCCAGCCCCGACGCGTCACCCGCCTCGAACGCCGCGTTGGGGTCCGACGGCCACGCGGCCTCGTACCCGCGCTTGATCAGCGACCAGCCGTCCTTGACGTAGTACGTCTCGTCGAACACGAGCTTGTGCGGACGGCCGAGGTCCCACAGCCGCAGCACGCCCGCGAACACCGTGACCGCGAGCGCCCACAGCCAGCCGGTGAGGCGGGCGCGCGGCGTGGCGTCGAGCGCGAGGGCGTCGACGCCGACCAGGCGGCGCAGCAGGCGGTCACGCGTGGGGAGGCCCTCGTCCGGGTCGACGGGCTCGACGACGGCCGTGGCGGTCTCGGCGGTCTCCGCGGTCTCGTCGTCCGACGACGCGACGTCGGGCTCCTCGTGGGGCGCGGGCACGTCCTGGGGCGCGGGCGGCGTCACGACGTCGTCGTCGGACGGGGCGGCCAGCACGGCGTCGTCGTCTCGGGTGGGCGGCACGCGGTCATCGTAGGGGTGACCGCTGTGCAGGGGCAGTGCTTCTCCCGCCCGGATCGAGGCCCCGACGGGCCCGGCCGCCGCCGTCGTCGGGAGCGTGCCGTGCGAGGTGGCAGGCTGGCGGGGTGAGCGCCACCGCACCCGGACCGGGCCGTCTGGTCCTCGCCGCGACCCCGATCGGCAACGTCGACGACGCGTCGGAGCACCTGCGCCGGCTGCTCGCGGAGGCCGACGTCGTCGCCGCCGAGGACACCCGTCGCACGCGCGCGCTCGCCGCACGCATGGGGGTCGAGATCGGCGGCCGCGTCGTCAGCCACCACGAGCACAACGAGGCCGAGCGCTCCGCGGACCTGCTCGACGTCGTCGCGGGCGGCGGCACCGTGGTGGTCGTGACGGACGCCGGGATGCCCGCGGTGTCCGACCCGGGGTTCCGCGTGGTGACCGCGGCGGTCGCCGCCGGCCTGCCGGTCACGGCGGCCCCCGGCCCGAGCGCGGTGCTCACGGCGCTCGCCCTGTCGGGGCTGCCGACGGACCGGTTCTGCTTCGAGGGGTTCCTGCCGCGGCGGCCCGGCGAGCGGGCGCGGGCGCTCGCGGACCTCGCCGACGAGCGGCGCACGATGGTGTTCTTCGAGGCGCCGCACCGGCTCGACGACGTGCTCGCCGCGATGGTCGACGCGTTCGGGCCGGACCGGCCGGCCGCGGTGTGCCGCGAGCTCACCAAGACGTACGAGGAGGTCCGCCGCGGACCGCTCGCCGAGCTCGTCGCGTGGGCGGCCGAGGGCGCGGTGCGCGGCGAGATCGTCGTGGTCGTCGGCGGAGCGGACCGGGCGGCGCCCGCGAGCACGGCCGACCTCGTCGCCGAGGTGCTGGCCCGCGCGGACGCCGGCGAGCGCCTCAAGGACGCGGTCGCCGAGGTCGCCACGGTCGCGGGTGTCCCGAAGCGCGACCTGTACGCGGCGGCCCTCGCGGCCCGCTCCCGCTGAGCGCGACCCGCCGTCGAGGTGCCGACCCCCGGCTCTCGCTGGGAGGATCGACACGGAGGTGCGCCATGCGTCCTGTCGGGTACTGGCTCAAGGTCGTCGACCGGCTCATCGAGTCCGGCTTCGAGGAGGTCCTCGCGCGCGACGGGCTGACCCGCCGCCACTGGCAGGTGCTCAACGTGGTGCACGCGGGCCCGGCGGACGACGAGGCCGTCGCCCAGGTGCTGTCGGCGTTCGAGCCTGCGTTCGAGGGGCCCGTCGGGTCCGGCGAGCTCGTGCTGCTCACGTCCCGGCGGTGGCTGCGGCGCGAGCCGGACGGGTACGTGTTCACCGAGGACGGCGAGGAGCACTTCCGGGTGCTCGAGGAGCGCGTGGCGGCGTTCCGGCAGTCCGTCGTCGAGGGCGTCTCCGAGCAGGACTACGCGACGGCGATCGGTGTGCTGGAGCAGGTCGCGCGCAACCTCGGCTGGGCGGTCGACGCGGAGGGCACGGGGGTCGACCGGCACAGCCTGTGACCCGGCCCGGTCCGCGTGGCCCGGCCCCCCGCGCCGGGGCGCGCCGGGCCGTGCCGGTCAGTCCAGGTCGGTCGACGACACCAGCTCCGCGCCCGCCGCCCGCATCTCCTCGCGCGCCGCGGCCCCCTGGTCCGGCGTCACCGGCACGGTGAGGTCGGTGAGCACCCGGGTGCGCAGGCCGAGGCGGAGCGCGTCGAGCGCCGTCGAGCGCACGCAGTGCGACTCGGCGATGCCGACCACGTCGACGTCGGTCACCTGCGAGTCGCGCAGGATCTGCGCGAGCCCGCGGCCTTCGCCGTCGACCCCCTCGAACCCGGAGTACGCGGCGGCGTACTGGCCCTTCTTCACGCTCGCGTCGGGTCCGAGCTCGGACAGCGCGGGGTGCAGCTCGGCCTCGGCGGTGCCCGCGACGCCGTGCGGCGGCCACGTGTCGACGTAGTCCGGCGTCGCGCTGAAGTGGTCGCCCGGGTCGACGTGCCAGTCCTGCGTCGTGACGACGAGCGTGTAGCGGTCGCGGTGGGCCGCCGCGTAGTCGGCGACGCCGAGCGCCACGGCGTTGCCGCCGTCGACCCCGAGCGCGCCGCCCTCGCAGAACGTGGGCTGCACGTCGACGACCAGCAGGGCGCGGCGCTCGCCGCCGTGCTGCCCAGGATCGGGTCGGGCCGGGCTCGTCGTCATGGTGGCGCCTCCTTCGTCCCACCTTCGCACGTCGGACGGCGTGCGCGACCAGTGACCGGCGCTCGCGTCCACGTCCCGCGGTGGCGGCGTGCGCCCGCGGTGTGTTCCGCTGGGGCATGGCTGTCGCGGTGACGCGCCCGACGGGCCCCGTGCGGGCTCGGCGGGCGGTCGCGTGCCTGGTGGCGGCGGGGGTGCTGGCGCTGGCGGCGTGCACCGCGGACGGCGGCGGCCCGGAGGCGTCGTCGCCGCCGGCTGCCACTTCGGCCACCGCGTCCGCGTCCGGTCCCTCCGGTACGTCCGGTCCGTCCGGTCCCGCGACCGTGCAGGTCACCGACGTCCGCGAGATCGCGCGGGACCTCGACGTCCCGTGGGGCATCGCGTTCCTCCCCGGCGGCGACGCGCTCGTCACGCTGCGCGACGCGGCGTCCCTCGTCGTCGTGTCGCCCGACGGCGGGACGACCGTCGTCACCGGCCCGGGCGCCGCCCAGCTGACCCGGCAGGTCGCGCCGAGCGGCGAGGGCGGCCTGCTCGGTGTCGCGGTGCTGGAC
>JAEWCA010000506.1 GCA_023390875.1 Actinomycetes bacterium | reverse complement strand
GGGGGGAGGGCCATGGGGGCGTTGGACCGGGACTTCATGGGGGGGTCTCGTGGGGGGTGGCGGCAGCTGCGGTGGGCCGGGGGTGGGGCCGGCGGGCGGCGCGCGCCACGGCCTTGTGGTCGGTGGTGTCGTCGGCGGGCAGCGTCGAGCCGCCCGGCGCGCGGTGCTGACCGGCGGCCATGCCGCGGCGGCGCAGCGACATGACGAACGCGAGCACGCGCGCGACGGCGGTGAACAGGTGCGACGGGACCTCCTGGCCGAGCTCGCACGCGGCGTGCAGCGCACGGGCGAGCGGCACGTCCTCGACCATCGGCACGCGGTGCTCGGACGCCTCGGCGCGGATGCGGGCGGCCACGGCGCCGGCCCCCTTCGCGACGACGCGCGGCGCACCGGTGCCGGGCTCGTAGCGCAGCGCGACGGCGACGTGCGTCGGGTTGACGAGCACGACGTCGGCGTTCGCGACCTCGGCCATCATCCGGTTGCGGCTCATCGAGAGCTGCTTCGCGCGGATCGCGCCCTTGAGCATCGGGTCCCCCTCGGTCCGCTTGTGCTCTTCCTTGACCTCGCGCAGCGTCATGCGCGTCTGCTTGCGGTTGCGGCGCGCGACGACGACGACGTCCATGACGGCCAGCAGCACGCCTGCGCCGATGCCGAGGCGCAGCAGGTTCGCCGTGCCCGACGACGCGGTGCCGAGCAGGTGCGACAGCGGCAGGCTGCCCGAGGCCATGAGCGTCGGGACGAGCGCCTGCACGGCCGTGAGCAGCACGAGCGCCACGACGGCCGTCTTGAGCACCGTCTTGGCGGCCTGCCACCACGCCTGCATGCCGACGAGCCGCTTCACGGCCCCGCCGAGCTTGAGGTGGTCGACGTGCAGCGTGAGCTTGCGCGGCCGGTAGCCGCCCTGCGCCATCCCGACGGCGAGCGTGACGCCGACGAGCACGACGAACAGCGGCGCGAGCGTGGTGAGCACCGAGCCGAGCGCGTCGCCGAGCACCTGCACGGCACCCTCGGGCGTCGGGTCGTGCGCGACCGCGCGCACCTCCGCGAGCTGGTCGAGCGCGGCGGCCTTGCCGCGGGTCAGCACCATCGGCAGCATCACGGCGGCGGCCGCGAGGCCGACCCAGGCCGACAGGTCCTGCGACCGGCCGAGCTTGCCCTTGCGGTGGATGTCCCGCATGCGCTGCGGGGTGGCCTTGTGGGTCCTCTCCTGCCCGTCGCTCATGGCAGCACCCCCAGCAGCTGCTCCACGGACCGGCCGGTCAGCGCGTGCACGACGCCGGGCAGCGCGAGGAACGCGAACGACCCGAACGCGAGCGTGAGCAGGATCTTGAGGGGGAACCCGAGCGCGAACGCGTTGAGCGCAGGCGCGACACGGGTGAGCAGGCCCAGTCCGACGTCGGCGAGGAACAGCACGACGACGAGCGGCCCGGCGATCTGCAGCGCCGCGACCATCATCTGCGTGAGGCCCGTCGTGAGCGTCTCCGCGAGCGGGCCGGGCTGCATGAGCACGCCGAGCGGCAGCGCGTCGAACGTGCGGACCAGGCCGGCGAGCACCACCTGGTACCCGTCGCTCACGAACAGCAGCACGAGGGCCGTCATCTGGTAGAGCCGCGAGAACTGCGCGCCGCTCGTCATGCTCATCGGGTCGTACGCCGCGGCCATCTGGAAGCCGCCGAACATGTCGATGAGCCCGCCCGCGGACTGCACGGCCGAGAACACCAGGTACACCAGGAACCCGAGCCCGGCCCCGATGACCGCCTGCCCGGCGAGCGCACCGACGAACAGGCCGGTCGTGTCGGACGGCAGCGGCTCGAGGCGCGGCCCGACGGCGAGCGCGAGGCCCAGCGCGAGCATGACCTTGACGGTCGCCGGCACGGACCGGGCCGCGAACGGCGGCGCGATCGCGAGGAACGCGGCCATCCGCACGCCCGCGAGCATCGTCGTCTCCACGAGCGAGACGGGCAGCGACAGCGCCATCGGGTCCACGTCAGCCCCCGACGAGCGTCGGTATGCGCTCGAACAGGTCGTGCGTGAACGTCACGAGCTCCGAGATCATCCAGTGCCCCGAGACGACGAGCGCGATCGCGACCGCGATGGCCTTGGGCACGAAGCTGAGCGTGACCTCCTGGATCTGCGTCACCGACTGCACGAGCGAGACGGCGAACCCGACCACGAGGGCCGTGACGAGGATCGGGGCGGCGAGCTTGGCGGCGAGCACGAGCGCGTCGACGCCGACGTCGAGGACCGCGTTGGTGTCCATGTCAGCCGCTCCCCGTGTAGGAGCCGACCAACGACGTGACGACCAGCCCCCACCCGTCCACCAGCACGAACAGCAGCAGCTTGAACGGCAGGGAGATCATCACGGGCGGCAGCATCATCATGCCCATCGACATCAACGACGCCGACACCACGAGGTCGATCACGAGGAACGGCACGAAGATGACGAAGCCCATGATGAACGCGGACCGCAGCTCGCTGAGCAGGAACGCGGGCACGAGCGTCGCGAACGACACGTCCTCGTGCGTCTCGGGGTTCTCCTGGTGCGCGGCCCGCGTGAGCAGCGCGAGGTCCTGCTCGCGGGTGTGGTCGAGCATGAACTCGCGCAGCGGCGTGCCGCCGTCCTCCACGGCCTGCGAGAACGTGACCTCGCCCTTGAGGTAGGGCTGGATGCCGTCGTCGTTCACCTGGCTCACCGTGGGCGCCATGACGAACAGGCTGAGGAACAGCGCGAGGCCGGCGAGCACCTGGTTCGGCGGCACGCCCTGCAGGCCGAGCGCGTTCCGGGTGAACGACAGGACCACGAAGATCTTGGTGAAGCTCGTCGTCATGAGCAGCAGCGCGGGCGCGACGGACAGCAGCGTGATGCCGAGCAGCACCACGATCGAGCTGGACGGCGTGCCGTTGACGCCGTTCACGGCGACGGAGACGGTGTCGCCGCCGGGCGCGGACGGCACGGTCGGGGCCGCCGGGTCGGTCGGCGCGGCGGACGCGGCCGCGGCGCTCGTCACGAGGCCGACGGCCACGAGCGCGACGACGAGCATCACGCGCCGGACGAGCGACGAGCGCAGCAGGCTACGGAACGCCGGGACCCGGCGTTCGAGGGCGGCGGCCGTCACCGGCGCACGGTCCTGTCCTGGAGGGCCCGCACGGCCTGCTTCCACGTGGCCGGCGACAGCACCGACCCCTGCAGGGGTGCCGGGCGCAGGCTGTCCGCGAGCCCGGTGGGCAGGTCGCCCGTCCGCGGCTGCGGCACGGTCGGCTTGGTCGGCGCCTTGGGCGCCTTCGGCACGACGGGGTTCGGCTGGACCTCCGCGACGGGCGCGAGCTCGGTGAGCAGCGTGACCTGCTGCTCGCCGTACCCCACGAGGATCCGCCGGGCGCCGACGGCGACGACCGCGACACCGGAGTGGCGGCCGACCGACTGCCGCCCGACCACCTGGAGGCTGGCCTCACGCGACGCACCCGCCGACCGTCCCTGGTTGCCCCAGCGTCGCCCCACGTACCAGATGAGGGCGATCACGCAGGCCAGGGACAGCAGGACGCGCAGCGTCAGCATGAGACCGTTCATCAGCCGATCTGCTCCCCGCCGGCGACGATCTCGGTGACGCGGATGCCGTACACCTCGTCGACCACGACGACCTCGCCGCGCGCGACGAGCCGGCCGTTGACCATGACGTCCGCGGGGCTGCCCGCGGTGCGGTCGAGCTCGAGGACCGCGCCGGGCGCGAGCTCGAGCACCTGGCGGACGGGCAGCCGCGTGCGGCCGATCTCCGCGGTGAGCGTCATCTCGACGTCGTAGAGCATGCGCAGGTTCGCGCGCGGCGTCGGCACCTGCGACGTCGTCGGCGTCGTGACCTTCGCGCCGCGCACGCGCACCGCGAACCAGGCGGCGGCGACGTCGCCGGCCATGAGCGCGTACACCTCGGTGTCGTCGGCGAGCACCTTCACGACGGGCTCCGGGCGGACCGTCTCGAGCACGCCGGCACCGAGCGCACGCGACGCGGCCTCGAGCGCGGGACGCAGCGCGTCGACGGGGGCGAGCGGCGTGCCGGTGTCGAC
>JAEWCA010000484.1 GCA_023390875.1 Actinomycetes bacterium | reverse complement strand
CGCCACGACCGCGTCGCGCCGGACGGGCACGCGGGCCGCCGTGAGCACGAGCAGCGCCGTCCCGAGCAGGACGACGAGCGCGACGGCGACCCGGCCGAGCGGCGCGGTCGTCATCGACGGTCCCGGGTGGGCAGGGTGCGCACGGCTGCACCGTACGGCGTGCGACCGGCGGACGCCGTCCTCAGCACGCGGACGGCCGGCCCGGATCGCTCCAGGCCGGCCGTCTCACGTCAGACCGGTGGTCAGGCCGTCGTGCGGCGCCGACCGACGACCACCACGAGCACCAGCCCGGCGAGCACCAGCAGCCCGCCGAGACCCGCGAGGGTGCCGATGCCGGACGCGCCGGTCGTCGCGAGCGGCCCGGTGGCGAGCACCTCGGCGACGACGTCGAGCGACAGGGTCGACGTGGTCGTCCCGCCCTGGCCGTCGCTCACCGTGTAGGTGAACGTCGCGGTGCCGGTCCAGCCGGGCTCCGGGGTGTAGACGAGCTTGCCGTCGACGATCGCGACCGTGCCGTGCGCGGGCTGCGTCACCGAGACGAGCGTCAGCGTGCCGCCGTCCGGGTCCTGGAGGCCGGCGAGCACGTCGAGCACCGTCTGGCCGGACCGCGTGACCTGCTTGGTCGCGCTGCCCGGGGCGAGCGTGCCGTTCTGCACCGTGACCACGGCGGTCACCGTCGTCACGTCGGTCCCGTCGGTCACGTCGTACGTGAACAGCACCTGGCCGGAGAACCCGGCCGGGGGCGTGTACGTCGCGACGCCACCCGTCACCGCGACGCTGCCGCGCGGCGTGCCGTGCACGTCGACCGGGACGCCCGCGCTGCCCGGCACCACGGTGAGCACGTCGCCGGGGTTGAGGTCGGTCGCGCCCGCTAGCAGGTCGACCGTGACGGACGTGCCGTACGGCGTGGTCGTCGACGGGGGCGAGGCGACGGGGGCCGAGTTGAGGACCGTGACGGTCACGGTCGCGGTCTTCGTCGACCAGCCGTCGCCGATCGTGTAGGTGAACGTGTCCGTCCCGGCGTAGCCGGCGTCGGGCGTGTACCGGACGACGCCGCCGACGACGGCCGTCGTGCCGGACGTCCCGGGAGTCGCCGACACGAGCGTGAGCGGCGAGCCGTCGGGGTGGCTGTCGTTGTGCAGCACGTCGACGTCGACCGCCGTGCCCGACGGGGCCGTGGCGGTGTCGGCGACCGCGACCGGTCGGCTCCGCACCGTGAGCGTCACGGTGACCACGTTCGAGTCGGCGACGCCGTCGCGGGCCTTGTAGGTGAACGTCGTCGTCAGGAAACCGCTCGTGCCCGGGTCCCACGTGCCCGTGCCGTCCGCGGCGAGTGTCAGCGTGCCGTACGCCGGCCCGGTGACCTTGACCGCCGTCAGCGCGTCAGCCTCCACGTCCGAGTCGTTGGCGAGCACGCTCGTGAACGACAGCGTGGACCCGGCGGTGCCGGTGAAGCTGTCGGCGACCGCGACCGGCGCGTTGTTCGTGACGGTCACGGTCACCGTCGCCTCGTCGGACGCCCCACGGCTGTCCTCGACGACGTACGTGAACGTGTCGGTGCCTCGGAAGTGCAGCGGCGGCGTGTACGAGACCTTGCCGCCGGTGACCTCCACCGTCGCGCCGGGCGTCGTCGTCCGCACGGAGCGGATGGTGCGCGCGTCGTCGTTCGGGTCGGTGTCGTTCACGAGCACGTCGACGGCCGTCGTGAAGTCGGCCTTGACCGAGACCGCGTCGTCCGCCGCGACCGGCGGTGAGTTGAGGACCTCGACCTGGACCTTGTTCGTCGCCTGGTTCCCGGCGCTGTCCCGGATCGTGTACGTGAACACGTCCCGCCCTGCGAAGTCGGCACGCGGGGCGTAGATCACGGTGTTGCCGACGATCGTCACGGAGCCGCCTGCGGCGTCGGTCAGCCCGACCAGGGTCAGCGGGAGGCCTTCCGGGTCGCTGGCGCCCGTGAGCACCGAGATGGTGCTGGTGGGCTGCGCGGCCGTGGGCGCGAAGGTCGCGAGATGGGCCGGGGCGACCGGAGGAAGGTTGCCGGCCGCGGGCTCGGCGGCGACGACGGGGCTGAGCACCGCGTTGGTCGCGGACGCGTTCGCCGCGTGGGTGGAGTAGCCGGAGTAGACGAGGCTCGCCGCGTTGACGAGCTCCTGCCCGTTGGTGACCGACGCGTCGACCGTCACGTCGAACGTCACGACGTGCTGGGGGACGTACGGGACGGTCTTCGTCGCGACCGGGATGGTCCCGCCGCGCGTCGGGGTCGCACCGGTGCCGAGGTTCACCTGGATGTGGCCCTGGCCCGCCGAGCCGGACGGCCCCACGTAGACGGTGTTGTCGGTGTCGACGTCGTCCGTCTGCGGCTGGCCGTCGACGGTGACGGAGTCCTCGACGTACGTCGTCCCGGTCGGGACGGCGTCGAAGAACACGCTGTTCGAGGCGGCGTCGAGGCCGATGTTGTCCACAGGGACCGTGTAGCGCAGCAGGTCGCCGGCCTTGGCGCTGCCCGAGCGGGTGAGGTTCTCGACCTTCTTCGTGCCGAGGAGCTTCGGGTCGTACAGCTCGGTGGCGAACGAGACCATCGCCGGGAAGTACTGGTCGCCGGACGTCGTCAGGTTGATGCTGGCGCTCGTCGCGCCGTTCTTCAGGATCCCGTCGGCCGCGAACAGGTCCGCGTCGAAGCCGAGCTGGTTGTGGTAGCTCGGGGAGCGGCCGGTGACCTGCTGCCCGCGGTTGCTGATGGTCGAGTTGAACGCGTTGGTCGCCGGGTTGAGGTCGTCGGCGATCGGTGTGGTGTTCAGGGACATGCTGTCGTTGACGAGGCCCATGTCGCCCTCGAACGTCACGGCCCCGAGGGTCGTGTTGACCGCGCCCGTGGGCGGCGTCATGAACCCGCTGACGTCGATCTTGGCGGACCCGCTGTTGGTGACCTCCCCGAATCCGGAGAAGATCGTGAGGTTGCGCATCGGGGCCGCGGGGTTCGACACGGCCACCACGAGCGCCCAGCCCGCGTACTGGTTCGTGCCTTCCTTGGACTGCACGTCGGCGACGGTGTACTTGCCGGTCCCCGCCTGCTTGACGATGTTCGTCACGTCGGCGTACCCGCTGTACGCGACGTCGGCGTTCCCGGTGGCGACGAAGTTGTCGTTGAGCGTCGTAGCCGTCACCGGGTGGTCGACGGCGTCGGGCGTGAAGAGGCGCACGTTCCCCGCGAGCGACCGGTTCGCATGGCTCGTGGCGGTCTTCCCGTTGCGCCCTCCCCAGACGAGCGCGGCGAACAGTACGGCACCCCCGTCCGGGACGGTGAGCGTGGCGGACGACGAGTTGAACGTGGTGTTCGCGGGGCCGTCGTCGTCCACGAAGTGCATCCCGGCGTGGTCGTTGTTGCTGTAGTTGCCGGACTCGGCGTCCTGGGCAGCGGCGCAGTCGGGCTCCGCGTCGGCGCACGTCATGAGGGTGTTGGCGGCCATCACGATGTCGCCGTTGGTGTTCGCGGAGAAGACCGACGTGAACGGCGTGGTGATCGCGGCCGCCGCAGGCACCGCCGTGCCGAGCGCGACGAAGGGTGCGACGACGACGGCGAGCACCGTCGCGAGGGCGGTGGTGCGCAGGCGCCGGCTCACGCGGGCCGCGGGGGCCGCGCGGGTCGCGCGACCGGTGGTCGTGTCGCCGGATCGTGTCCGGGGCATGGGATGTCCTCTCGCAGACGGGGGCGATGCCGCGTCTGCGCTGGTCCAGCGCCGGGTCGGCTCCTGCATTCCCTCACGGCGATCGGCGCCCTGGTCGACCCGATGAGGTGACGTGGGACACGACGGCGTCCAGACCGGGGCGAACCGGGAGCAGTCCGGGAGTGAACCTCGTCGGAGGTTCGTCCGAACGAGTGACCGCCGCAGGCTCGGGGGCCCGACGGTCCCTTGTCGGTGCGGCATTCCTGTGCCTGCCGTCGCCTGGTCCGTGGCCGGTGTGGAATGCGCGAGCGATCCTTTCCGCGGCATTCGGGGCGGCTTTCCGGCGTGACGGTCCGGCCGTTCCCGGATCGACCGGGCCGCGTCGTCCGGTCAGCGAGGTAGCAGGTATCTGGTCGCCGCGGGTCGGGGGCCGGTGGGCGGTGAACGCGCCCCCTGCTGCGCCGGTCGGGGCCGACCGGAATGCGGTCGACGGGCGCATCGCGAGGCATTCTTCGACAACGATGTCGGCATTCTTGTCACAATCCCGTGCGCCGTCCGTGACCCGTCGGCGCTGGACACGCTCCCAGCAGTCAGTTGCTCAGGCAGACCGTTGACTTCACCCCGTGACTGTCGTTAGCGTCCAATGTGATCCATTAGTACACAGTCCTTACATATTCCCGGATCAACGACCCCCTCGAGGACCAGGAGATGACGATGGGCACGAACCCCCACGACGCCCCCACGGACACCCCAGGCACCCGACGACTCACCGGCGCCCTGCGCCGTCGCAAGGCACGCCGCATCGCCGCGGTCGCCGCCACCGCGGTCACGGCGCTCGTCGCCGGTCTCGCCGCGACCCTCCCCGCCTCGTCGGCCACCGCGGCCGGCAGCCTCACCGCGACGTTCACGTCGTCCGGCGACTGGGGCACCGGCCACCAGGTGTCCGTCAAGGTCACCAACGGCACGTCCGCGCCCGTCACCGCGTGGACCATCGAGTTCGACCTGCCCGCCACCGCGACCATCAGCAGCTCGTGGGACGCCGACGTCACCCGCTCGGGCTCGCACTACAAGGCCGTCGCGAAGAGCTGGGCCGTCCCGCTCGCCGCCGGCGCGTCGCAGACCTGGGGCTACATCGCGTCCGGCCCGGACGCCCGCCCGACGAGCTGTGCCATCAACGGCGCGAGCTGTTCCACGGGGGCGACGCAGACCCCGACCCCGACGCCCACCACGCCGACACCGACACCGACCACCCCCACGCCCACCCCGACGACGACGCCCACCACGCCGCCGCCCGGTGGCAAGAAGGTCGTCGGCTACTTCGCCGAGTGGGGCGTCTACGGCCGCAACTACCACGTCAAGAACATCGAGACGAGCGGCTCCGCCAGCAAGATGACCGCGATCCTGTACGCCTTCGGCAACCCCGCCAACGGCCAGTGCGCGATCGGTGACTCGTACGCCGCCTACGACAAGGCGTACACCGCGGACCAGTCCGTCGACGGCGTCGCCGACACCTGGGACCAGCCGCTGCGCGGCAACTTCAACCAGCTCAAGAAGCTCAAGGCCATGCACCCCGGCCTCAAGGTCATCTGGTCGTTCGGCGGCTGGACCTGGTCGGGCGGCTTCACGCAGGCCGCAGCCAACCCGGACGCGTTCGCGACGTCCTGCTACAACCTGATCCACGACGCCCGCTGGAACGGCCTGTTCGACGGCATCGACATCGACTGGGAGTACCCGAACGCGTGCGGGCTGAACTGCGACGCGAGCGGCCCGCAGGCGTTCAACAAGGTGATCACGTCGCTGCGGAACAAGTTCGGCAGCAGCTTCCTCATCACCGCGGCGATCACGGCCGACGGCAGCAACGGCGGCAAGATCGACGCCACCGACTACGCGACGGCCGCACAGAAGCTCGACTGGGTCATGCCCATGACGTACGACTACTTCGGCGCGTTCAACGCGCAGGGCCCGACGGCCCCGCACTCGCCGCTCACGTCGTACCCGGGCATCCCGCAGGCGGGCTTCAACTCGGAGGACGCCATCAACAAGCTCATCGCCAAGGGCATCCCGGCCAACAAGCTCCTGCTCGGCATCGGCTTCTACGGCCGCGGCTGGACGGGCGTGTCGCAGACGGCCCCGGGCGGCTCGGCGACGGGCCCCGCGCCCGGCACGTACGAGCAGGGCATCGACGACTACAAGGTGCTCAAGACGAAGTGCCCCGCGACGGGCACGGTCGGCGGCACCGCGTACGCCAAGTGCGGCAGCGAGTGGTGGTCGTACGACACGCCGTCGACGATCGCCGGCAAGACGTCGTGGGCCAAGAACAAGGGCCTGGCCGGCGCCTTCTTCTGGGAGCTCTCGGGCGACACGTCGAACGGTGAGCTGATCACGGCCGTCTCCAACGGCATCAAGTAAGCACGCCCCCTCCCCCGGGAGGGCGGTGGGCCGGTCGTCACGTC
>JAEWCA010000458.1 GCA_023390875.1 Actinomycetes bacterium | reverse complement strand
GCCCTGTGGGCCGCCGTGGGCGCGGCGGCGCCGGCCGTCGCCTATGCCGTCGCGGGCGCCTCCGCCACCGACGGGGCGAACCTGCCGCTCGTGTTCGCCGCGGTCCTGGCCCTGGCGGGCGCCACCTGGCTGGTCGGCCGTCGGGGGGTCACTGCGCGCTGACGTCAGGCCGTCCCTCGCACCGGGCGATGGCGTCGTCCAACGTGAGCACCCCCATGAGCTCGTCCTGCCACCCGTCCCTGCGCAGGTCCTCGAGCAGCGGCAGGAGCCGGGAGTCGGCCAGCCTGCCGGCGGCCTCGACGTACAGGTTGCCGACGTGGGAGGCCAGCAGCTTGCGCACGAGCACGTCGAACACCCGAGGGTCACCGCGCAGGGCCAGCCCGAGCGCGGCCTCGCCCGCGGCGTCCGAGTCCTCGTCGCTGTCGTCGAGGTTCGCGAACAACGCCTCACGCACGGCCGGCGAGTCGACCTCCAGCTGCTGCCCGAGCCCGAACGTCGCCCAGTCCCGGATCGCGTCGTCCTCGTCGCGCGCCAGCACCAGCAGCGCGGCGACCGCCGGGTGGTCCGGCCCGTCCTCCTCGCCGACGAGGCTCGGCAACGCGAGGGTGACCCACCAGCGCACGTCGCTGTCCTCGTCGGACGCGAACGCGAGCAGCGGCGCGAGCGTCGCGGGCGCGTTGGTCCGCCCGAGGGCGCGCGCGGCCGACCAGCGCACGTCCTCGTCGGGGTGCCCGACGACCGCGGCGGCCGCCCCGGCCAGCAGGGGAACGACCCCCACCTCGGTGTCGACGAGGCAGCCGTACACGTCGAACCCCGCGGCCACCCGGTGCACGTCGCCGCTCTCGCACCACGCCCCGGCAGCCTCGACGGCGCCCACGACGCCGACCACCTCGATGTACGTCTCGACCGCCGCGAAGTGACCCTCGAAGTCGTCCCCGGTCCACGCGAACAGCAGGTCCCCGAACGTCGCGGTCATCGCACCCGTGCCCTCGAACCGCACCAGCGACGCCGCGGCCGTCTCGTCCCCCGCCGCCGCACCCGCACGGAACTGCTCGACGGCCCCCGCGAAGTCGCCCCGGTCGGCGAGCAGCCGGCCCAGGCGTTCGTGCGCGGACACGTCACCGGCGGCGATCTGCGACCGGCACGCCTGCTCGGCCGGGTCGACGCCCGTCGAGCCCGGCCGGCCTCCCCGCTCGGTGGTCATCACGCGATGGTGCCCGAGCACCCTGCTGCGGCGCACCGGAGATCGGTCCTGCGTCACCCGGCCGCCGCAGACGGCCCAGAGGTGATCGCGGCCGATGTGACCAACGAGGCACGGCTGCCCGCTCCTGGCAGCGGCCCGGCAGGTCGATGATCGGGACGAGGGGTGCCGTGCGCGGTCGCGGGCGGCACGTCCGCCCGAGAGGAACCGCCGATGGCCGATCGACGACGACCGGATCCCCGCTGCCCGATCCGTCCGGGCGACCCGTGCACGCTGTGCTTCCCCGGCGCGACCGGGCCGCAGGACTGCGGGCTCGTCTACCTCGTGATGAGCGACGACGAGATGCGCGAGCGGCTCCGCGACTACCGCACGCCCCAGCCCCGCAGGACGACGGGCACGACCTGACGCCACCGGTTGCCGCCCGACGGCGACGCCGGGAACGATCACGGGGTGACGCCGCACCTCGACGACGACGAGCGCCGCGCCCGGCTCGCCCGCCGGCACGCGATCACCCCCGCGACCAGGACGACGACGGTGGAGGCCGCCGCCGACGCGATGGTCGTGCTGCACGGCACCGACCCCGCGGGGCTGTTCCTCTCGGCGTGGGCGCGGGTCGACGGGTTCCACGTGAAGGACCTCGAGCGGGCGCTCTACGAGGAGCGGACGCTCGTGAAGCACATGGCGATGCGCCGGACGATCTTCGCCGTGCCGCGCGACCTGCTGCCCGTCGTGCAGGCGGCGGCCAGTGACCGGGTCGCCGACACCGAGCGGCGGCGGCTCGCCAAGGAGGTCACGGCCGCGGGGTTCGTGGACGACGGCGCGCGCTGGCTGGCCAGCGCGGAGGCCGCCGCGGTGCGGGCGCTCGCGGACGGTCCGCTGACCTCCACCGAGCTGCGGACCCGGGTGCCGCTGCTCGACGGGTCGATCGAGTACGGCGCGGGCAGGTCGTGGGCGGGGAAGTTCGCCGTGGTCGGCAGGGTGCTGACGTGCCTGTCCGCCGCCGGAACCGTGGTCCGGGCGACCAACCAGGGGGCGTGGGGCACGTCCCGTCCGGCGTGGGCGCTCATGGCCGACTGGCTCGGCGATCCCGTCGCGCGCGTGCCTGAGGCCGAGGCCCGGGCCGCACTCGTCGCCCGCTGGCTGCGGACGTTCGGACCGGGCACCGAGGTGGACCTCAAGTGGTGGCTCGGGTAGACCCTGACGGCGGTCCGGGCGGCGCTGCGCGACGTCGGCGCGGTGGAGGTCGACCTCGACGGCGGCCGAGGCTACGTGCTGCCCGACGACGTCGACCCCGTCGGCCCGGTCGACCCCTGGGTCGCGCTGCTGCCCGCGCTCGACCCGACCACGATGGGCTGGTTCGAGCGCGACTGGTACCTCGGCGAGCACAAGGCGCAGGTCTTCGACTCGACGGGCAACGGCGGCGCGACCATCTGGGTCGACGGGCGCATCGTCGGCGGCTGGACCGTCACGCCCGCGGGGGACGTGCAGCTCGTGCTGCTCGACGACGTCGGCCGGGACGCCCGCGCGGCGATCGACGCGGAGGCGGACCGGCTCACGGCCTGGCTCGGCGGGACGGCCGTCGGCGTCCGGTTCCCCGCCCCGCTCGTGCGGCCGCCCTCGACGCTGACGGACGTCACCACCCGCCGTCGACGAACGCCTGGAACGCGGGCGCCGGGTCCGCGGCGGTGCCCGCG
>JAEWCA010000039.1 GCA_023390875.1 Actinomycetes bacterium | reverse complement strand
GAGGCTCGGCGGCCGGGTCGGGAGGTCCGGGTGCCTGACAGGCGCGGCGACGAGCAACCCGACGGCGGGCCGTCCCGCTCGGTCGGGCTGCGGACGCGCGTCGCCGACGCCGCGGCGGCCACCCCTGCGCACCGCGACCGGTACGTCGACCTGCTCCGCGCCGTGGCGATCGTCGTGGTCGTGCTCGGGCACTGGGTCGTCGCCGCGGTCACGGTCGACGACGGGCGCCTGGGCTGGGTGAACGCCCTCGCGGTCCTCACGTGGGCACACCCGTTGACGTGGCTCGTGCAGGTCATGCCGGTCGTGTTCCTCGTCGGCGGGTACGCGAACGCCGCGTCGTGGGCCACCCGCGGGCGGCGTGGTGAGACGGCGGCCGGATGGGTCCGTGGACGCGCGCTGCGGCTGCTCCGGCCGACGGCCGCGTTCCTCGCGGTGCTCGTGGCGGGGTACGCGGTCGCGGTCGCGCTCGGTGCGGACCCGGTCGTCGCGCGCACGGCGGTGTGGGCCGCCGCGATGTCGCTGTGGTTCCTCGTCGTGTACCTGGTGGTGGTGAGCATCGCGCCCGCGCTGCTCGCGGCCGACCGCCGGTGGGGGCTGTGGTGCGTGCCGGCGCTGGCCGCCGTCGTCGCGGTCGGTGACCTCGCCCGCGTTCTCACAGGGTCTCCCGGCGCCGCGGCGGCGAACTACGTCGCGGCGTGGGTCGCGATCCACCAGGTCGGCGTGGCCTGGCAGCGCGGTGCCCTGACCCGGGTCCGAGGGGTGGCGTGGGCGCTGGCCGGCGGCGGGCTGACGATGCTCGTCGTGCTCACCGGGTGGGGACCGTACGCCGTCACGATGGTCGGTGCCGCGGCACCGCCTGCGCTCGCCAACACCGCCCCGCCGACCCTCGCGCTGCTGGCGCTCGCCGCGGCCCAGACGGGTGTCGTCCTGCTGCTCCGCCCGGCCGCCGACCGGTGGCTGCGCCGGTCCCGCGTGTGGGTCGCGGTCGTGGCCGTCAACGCGGTCGTGCTGACCGTCTTCCTGTGGCACATGGTGCCGGTCGTGATCGTCGGCACGACGCTCGTCGCGGGCGGCGTGCTGCCCCAGCACGACGTCGGCTCGGGTGCCTGGTGGGCGTGGCGCGTGCCGTGGCTGGTGATCCTCGCGACGTTGCTCGTGGCGATCGTCGCCGTCGTCGGGCGGTGGGAACGGCCGCGGTCGTCCGCCCCTCGGGCCGACCAGTCGCCGCTGACGACCGTCGTGGGGGTCGTGCTGAGTCTCGCCGGGCTCGCCGGGCTCGGCGTCGGCGGCCCGGACGGCGTGCTGCCGGACGTCCGCGGGATCCCGGTGGGGGAGCTGCTGCTGATCGCGGCCGGGCTCGCGCTGCTCGTCGGGTGGCCGCGGCGGCCCACCGCCTGAGGTCGAGGGGGTCGGCTGGGGTTTCCCCACCGATCAGGGCCGACCCCCAGGTCCTCGTCTCTCGGTGACAGGTCGACCGGCGACCTGACCCGACGAAAGGCACGACGATGACCGCTCTGGACGACGTCTACGAGGACATCAAGAACTACCCCAGCACGTACGTGACCATCGAGATCACGGACGTCGACTGGGACGGCGTGGCGATCAACGACGAGGAGGACGTCGCGTTCCGCTTCCAGGCCGCCAACCGCGGGATGCTGACCATGACCGACGTGACGTTCCTCGTGGAGGGGCTCAACGGCACCCTGGTCAAGGGCAACGGTGCCGCGGCGCAGTACGCGAGCTCGCTGACGACGAGCGTGGGCTTCTTCCCGAGCCTCAACGCGCACCAGGCCGACAGCCCGGTCACCTGGAGCAGCGGCCCGATCTGGTTCAAGCCGACCCGCGTGTCGAGCACCGCGACCGACCTCGTGCGCGTCTCGATCGCCGGCTGGTCGTCCTCGTGGGACCACGTGTTCAACAACCACACCGAGGCCGACCCGGACGCGAACGACGTCTACCGGCACACGGTCGTGGCGTCCTAGGACCCGCCGACCCCGGAGGGCTGCGCCGGCACGCGTCGGCGCAGCCCTCCCCGAGCCGGTGCCCGTCAGCGCCAGTCCGGGTTCTGCTCGACCCCGGACGTGCCCTGGTACACGACGGTCGTGCCCGGCCGGTCGAGGCGGCGTACCACGAGCTGCGTCGCCGGCACCTCGGGACCGACGTGCGTGTAGACGAGGCGCCCACCGTCCGGCGACCACGCAGGCCCGAACGAGTGGCTCCCCGCCGGCTCGTGCGTGACCTGGTTCAGACGGCGCCCGTTCTTGTCCATCACGTACAGGTCGGCGCTGACCGTGTCGGAGAACGAGTCGCCGTGGCTGCTGAACGCGATCCACTTCCCGTCGGGCGACCAGCGCGGCCCGAGCGCGTCGAGCTCGTACGGCGTGAGCTGACGCAGGTGCGACCCGTCCATCCGGACGGTGAAGACCGCCGACCGGTGGTCGGCACCGAAGCTGCCGTCGACGACGCGCACGAACACGATCGTCCGGCCGTCCGGCGAGACGTCGGGGGTCGTGTCGATGCCGCCGGCGGCGACCGCCGGGTTCGCGGTCAGCTGCCGGAACTCCGGCTCGCCGACCCCGGCTCGGTCGGGCATGACGAACAGCCCGTCGGAGCTGAAGTCCGCCGGGGCGTGCTCGAACACGACCTGCCGCCCGTCAGGCGTCGGTGCCGCGGTGAGCTCGAACCCGTCCGTGAGCGTGAGCTGCTCGGCGGGTGCACCGTCCTCGGCGGGCATCCGGAACAGGTGCACCTGCCCCGCCCTGTCGCTGTCGAAGTAGACGAGCCGGTCGTCGCCCCAGCGCGGCACCTCCGACCCGCTGCCCGGGCCGCCCGTCGTGTGCGTGATCTGGTGCGCGACACCGTCGCACCCCATGGTCATGAGCTCGACGACGTCGGAGCTGTGCTGCCAGACCAGCCCGGCGCCCGCGGCGCACGGCCTGCCGTGGGCCGATGCCGCTCCCGGCGGCGAGAGGGTGACGACCACCAGGGCTGCTGCCGCCACGAGTGCCCATCGACGATGCATCGCTGACCTCCTGCGTCGGAGTGCGCGACGACCTGACCCCGTGCCCGGCGGTTCGGGGTCGTGCGCCGCCTGGCCCGGGTCAGACGGGCCTCCTCGACGCCCTGCTTGACCAGGTATGTCGCTCGCCGTGCCCGGCATCGTCACCGCGCTCGCGTTCCGCACCGGGTTCCGCACGTTCCTCGGCCTCGAGCTGTCCATCTGGACCGTCGCGATCGCGCACGCGACGTTCGGCGTCGTCATCGTCTACAACAACGCGGTCGCACGGCTGCGGCGGACCGGCGTGGCGCCCGAGGAGGCGTCGATGGACCTCGGCGCGGACGGGTTCACGACGTTCCGGCTCGTCACGTTCCCGCTGCTGCGCGGCGCGATGCTCGCCGGTGCGCTGCTCGCGTTCGGTCTCTCGTTCGACGAGATCGTCGTGACCCTCTTCACCGCGCCGCCGGGCGTCACGACGCTGCCGATCTGGATCTTCCAGAACCTGCAGCGGCCCAACCAGGCGCCGACCGTCAACGTGGTCGCGGCCGTGCTCGTGCTGATCTCCGTCGTGCCGATCTACCTGAGCCAGCGCGTCGCGGGGGAGTCGACCGCGGGAGGGCGCATCTAGGCGGGCCCACCGCGCCGCCGCTACTGTGGCGCGACGACCAGACGACGGGTCCGCGTCCGCACCAGACGCGCGGCCCCTCCGGCGAGATCCCTGCCATCGCCAGCTCCTCCGGCTCCATCTGGCCCGACGCCACCACCGGTCCACGCGCAACGACGCGCGCCACCGTGGGACGCCGATGCCCAGGTGCCCGGACATCGACGGCGATGCGAAGGGCTCTTCCTCATGACGGTGCGTACGCGGCTCGCTGCCGCCCTCCTCTCGTTGCTCACGGCCGGTGCCTGCCTGGCGGTGGTCCCCGGTGCCGCGGCGGCCGCGGCCGGTGACGTGGTCACGGTCGTGCAGCTCGGCGACTCCTACTCGGCCGGCAACGGTGCCGGTGACTACCACGGCCCGGCCGGCTGCTACCGGTCGCACCGCAGCTGGGCTGCGGACTACGCGCGCTGGCGGTCCGACCAGGGCGACCACGTGACGCTCCTGACGCGGGCGTGCAACAACGCCGTGACGTCCGACGTCACGGCGCCCCGGCACCTCGACTCGAAGGTCGTCGACGCCACGGCGGTCGGGGCGTCCGCAGGATCGGCCGAGGCGGCGCTCGCCGCGGCACAGGCCGCCGACACCTGCGGGACGCGGTACCCCGGCGACGAGTACTTCACCTACTCGGTCGCCTGGTACGTCCCGTGGGTGTCGTTCGCCGTGACGTGCGACCGCTGGCTCGCCCCGCAGATCGACGCCGTCGGGCCGGACACCGACGTCGTGATGCTCACGCTCGGCGGCAACGACCTCGGCTTCCCGCTCATCGTCGCGCAGTGCTTCGTGCCCGCTCTGCGCTCGCCCGCGGGGTGCCGGCAGCGGATCACCGAGGCGCAGGCCGGCGAGCAGCGGCTGCAGGACGACCTCACGCGCGTGCTCGTCGCGCTGCGCGCCCGCATGCGGCCCGACGCGACCGTCGTCGTCCTGTCGTACCCGTACCTGTCGAGCAGGCCGAGCTTCGTGCTGCGCAGCCTCGTCGACCTCGTGCCGTTCGTCGGCGGAGACCGGTACGACGTCGGCGCGGGCGTCCGACAGCTGGGCGACGAGGGCGATGCCCTCGCGCGGGCGGCCGTGCAGCGTGCGAACGCGACCGGCGGGGGAGCGGGCGTGCTGTTCGTCGACACGACGAAGGCGCGGTTCGCCGGGCACGAGCCCGACCCGTCCGCGGTCAGCGAGAACCCGGACCGGTGGATCCACGAGCTCGACTCACCGGTGGTCGTCGAGTGGTACCACCCCACCGAGCGCGGGCACCTCGAGGCGTCGGTGCTGCTGCAGGTCCTCGACGTGCCCGGTCGGACGCCCGGTGCGGCGGTCGCGGCGCAGGCGCGCGCACGGGCCGACGCGCGGGGGCTCGAGGCCGCGTCCGGTCGGGGCCTTCGGGACGGCCGACCGGCCGCCCCCTACGCCTGGCTCGACGGGCCGTACGCCGGGGTGATCGGTGCGTCGCTCACGCTCGACGCCCGGGGGTCGTTCGCCGCGCGCGGCGCGGTGACGAGCTACGCGTGGGACTTCGACGGCGACGGCACGCCCGACCTCACGACGACCGCGCCGGTCGTCCGGCACGCCTGGACGGCGAGGTTCGACGGGTCGATGACGCTGCAGGTCACGGACACGGCCGGACGCACGGCCACCGTGTCGACCGCGGTCGTCGTGACGGACGACGGCGACCCGGTGCCGCGCGACGCGGACGTGTGCCCCGACGTCGCGGACGCCGGGCAGGAGGACGCCGACGGCGACGGTGTGGGCGACGCGTGCGACCCGACGCCGCTGCCGGTCCCCGCCGGCGCCGGGCGGTCCGACGAGCCGGACCCGGGGTCGAGGTGACGC
>JAEWCA010000446.1 GCA_023390875.1 Actinomycetes bacterium | reverse complement strand
GACTTGACGGTGCCGAGGCTCACGCCGAGCTGCTGGGCCACCTCGGCCTCGGGCAGCCCGACGAGGTGCCGGAGCACGACGATCCGGCGCTGCCGCGGCGTGAGCAGGGCCAGCGCGCGGACCAGCTGGTCGCGGTCGTGGGTCCGCGCGTGCGCGTCGTCGGACGGGATCTCGGGCAGGTCGTCGGGTGCGCTGAGGACGTCCCGGCGCCGTCGGCGCCACGTGTCGACCCGGAGGTTGACGAGCACCTGTCGGGCGTACGCGAGCTCGCCGCCGCGACGGGCACGGCCCCACGCCGCGTACGTGCGGACCAGGGTCTGCTGGGTCAGCTCCTCGGCGCGGTGCATGTCGCCGCACAGCAGCCACGCCGTGCGGTGCAGGTCGTCCGCGTGCGCGGCCATGAACGCCGTGAACTCGGCGTCCCGTCCGGACGCGTCGGGCCGGGTGCGGCCGTGGGGGACGACGTCGACCGGCTCGGTCGCGGTGTCCGGCGGGTCGACCGCTGCGGCCGGTGGCGGGTCCGCGCTGTCGCGGCGGGCGGGGGTCGGCATCGTGGTCACACCGTAGGAGACGCACGAGCCGCCGCGAAGGTTGAGTCACCCGCATGACATCCGTCATGTCCGAGTGATGACGACCGGCGGGGGAACGCGCAGGTCAGCCCAGCCAGGCTCTAGCCATGACCTTCACCGAGACGCTCCCGACACCGGCCTCCGCCGGGTCCGGCCCGCTGGCGATCGACCTGCGCGGCCTGCACAAGTCCTTCGGCACCGTGCGTGCCGTCGACGGCATCGACCTGGCCGTGCGGCCGGGCGAGGTCGTGGCCTTCCTGGGCCCCAACGGCGCCGGCAAGACGACGACGATCGACATGCTCCTCGGCCTGGCCCGCCCGGACGCCGGCACCGTGTCGCTGCACGGCATGGACCCGGCCCGGGCGATCGCCGAGGGGCGCGTGTCGGCCGTCATGCAGAGCGGCGGGCTCCTCAAGGACCTGACCGTCCTGGAGACCGTGCAGCTCACCGCCTCGTTCTTCCGGGCGACGCGCTCGGTCGCCGAGGTCATGGAGCGTGCGGGCATCGCCGACATCGGCTCGCGCCAGGTCGCGAAGTGCTCGGGTGGCCAGCAGCAGCGGCTGCGTTTCGCGCTCGCGCTGCTGCCCGACCCGGACGTGCTCGTGCTCGACGAGCCGACGACGGGCATGGACGTCGAGGGGCGCCGCGACTTCTGGAACGCGCTGCGCGCCGACGCTGCCCGGGGCCGCACGATCCTGTTCGCGACGCACTACCTCGAGGAGGCGGACGCGTACGCGGACCGCATCGTCCTCGTGAGCCACGGTCGCGTGGTCGCCGACGGGTCCGCGGCGCAGGTCAAGAACCTCGCGTCCGGCCGGCTGGTCTCGGCACGTCTGGCGGGGCTCGACGAGCGCGGCGCCGACTCGCTGCGCGCGCTGCCCGGCGTCCAGTCGGTCGAGCTGCGCGGGGACCGCGTGCTCGTGCGGACCCAGGACTCCGACGGGGTCGCCCGCCACCTGCTCACCACGACGTCCGCGAGCGACGTCGAGATCACCGCCCGCGGGCTCGAGGACGCGTTCCTCGCCCTGACCGGCGACGCCACCAGCACCGACGACACCCTCGGGAGCCTCTGATGAGCACCGTGACCACGACCACCAGCCCCGTGGTGACCGACGCCGCGCGCGCACCGCGCACCGGCCTCGTGAACGTGCCGTTCCTCGCGATCGAGCTGCGCCGCCTGCTGCGCAACCGCCGCACGCTCATCTTCACGCTCATCATGCCGCCGGCGTTCTTCCTCATCTTCGGCACCGCGCAGGAGTACAAGACGACGTCCGTCGGCCACGCGAACGTGACCGCCTGGATCATGGTGTCGATGGCCCTGTACGGCGCGATGCTCGCGACGACCGGCGGCGGGGCCAGCGTCTCCGTCGAGCGGGCGCAGGGGTGGACGCGTCAGCTGCGCCTCACGCCGCTGCGGCCCGCCACCTACGTGACCACGAAGGTCGTGGTCGCGATGGTGCTCGGCCTCATCTCGGCGCTCGTCGTGACCGCCGTCGGTCTGGTGTCGGGGGCGGACGGCGAGGCCGGCCGGATCGCGCTGTCCGTCGCGCTGGCGTGGGCGGCGTCGGCGGTGTTCGCCGCGTTCGGTCTGTTCATGGGCTACCTGCTGCCCGCCGAGAACGTCATGCAGATCCTCGGCCCGATCCTCGCGCTCATGGCGTTCGCGGGTGGTCTGTTCGTCCCGCTGGGTGACGGGCTGTTCGCCGACATCGCGAAGGTCGTGCCGACGTACGGGCTCGCGGAGATCGTCCGGGCGCCGCTCACGGGTGACGGCGTCTCGATCTGGGCCGTCGTGAACGTCGTCGGCTGGGCCGCGGTGTTCGTCTCCGGTGCCGCGTGGCGGTTCAAGCGCGACACGGCCCGCGTGTGACGGACGGGCACGAGGTCGGGGCGGGTCGCCGCCCGGTTACGGTGGGCGCCGTGGAGCGCGAACCCGGGACCGGCGGCGGCCCGTCCGGCCTGTCCGGGGCGCGGCGCCGGCTCCGTGGCGACTGGGTGGAGGGCGACGCGTCGATGTGGCCCACCCGCCGCGACGAGACGCTGCTCGCGCCCGAGTACGGCCCGCCGGGGCGTGCGCGCCGGATCATGCGGGTGGTCGGCCCCGTCATGGGCGTCGTCTGGGCGGTGTTCCTGCTGCAGCCGTGGCAGTCGGCGTGGGCGAGCCCGCCCGGCTGGGAGCGCACCGTGTCGCTCCTCGCGGTCACCGGGCTCGCGCTGAGCTTCGTGTGGGTGGTGCTCACGCACGCCGGCCCCCACGGCACCCGCATGGAGACCGGGCGTGCCGCGCTGTTCCTCGGCGGCCAGTGCGTGCTCGTCGCGCTGGCGTGCCTCGCCGCCGACCAGGACGGGCTCGTCGGCCTGGTGTTCGTGTGCGTGTCCGCCGTGTTCCTGCTGCGCGACCCCCGGGCGCTGCTGCTCGCCATCGCCGCCTCGGTCGCCGTCGTCGTGGTCCCACGGCTCGTGCCGGGCTGGGACACCATCGACGACCTCGTGATCTCGGTGTTCCTCGCGACGATCGCGGTGTTCGGCTTCACGCAGCTCGTGCTGCGCAACCGGCAGCTGCAGCTCGCGCGCGACGAGGTCGCGGTGCTCGCCGTCGAGCGGGAGCGCGAGCGGATCGCGCGCGACATGCACGACATCCTCGGTCACTCGCTCACCGTGATCAGCGTGAAGGCGGAGCTCGCGAGCCGGATGTTCGAGGTGGACGCCGAACGGGCCCGCGCCGAGATCCTCGAGGTGCAGGCGCTGGCCCGCTCCGCGCTCGCGGACGTGCGCGGCATGGTCACCGCGACGCGTGCCGTGACGCTGGCCGGGGAGCTCGCGGGCGCGCGGCAGGCGTTCGACTCGGCCGCCATCGAGGCGGACGTGCCGGGCAGCATCGAGGAGGTCCCCGACCGGCTGCGTGAGCTGTTCGCGTGGGCCATCCGCGAGGGCACCACGAACGTGCTGCGGCACGCGGCCGCCACGCGGGTCCGCGTCACGATGACGGCCGACACCCTGACGATCGACGACGACGGCGCCGGCCCCGACGGCGACACCCCCGGCAACGGTCTGCACGGCCTCACCGAGCGGGCCCGTCAGGTCGGCGCGCGCGTCGAGATGTCCCGCGGCCCGCTCGGCGGCTACCGCCTGCTCGTCACCACCGCCACGGACGGAGCCCGATGACCGACCAGCCCATCCGCCTGCTCCTCGCGGACGACCAGGCGCTCGTGCGCGGCGCGCTCGCGGCGCTGCTCGACCTCGAGCCCGACCTCACGGTCGTCGCGCAGGTGGGCCGCGGCGACGAGGTGCTGCACGCCGCGCGCGAGCACGAGGCGGACGTCGCGCTGCTCGACGTCGAGATGCCCGGCCTCGACGGCATCGCCGTGGCCGCCGAGCTCAAGCAGCGGTACCCGGCGTGCCGGTCGCTCGTCGTCACGACGTTCGGCCGCCCCGGCTACCTGCGCCGCGCGCTCGACGCGGGCGCCAGCGGGTTCGTCGTGAAGGACACGCCCGCGGAGCAGCTCGCCGACGCCGTGCGGCGCGTGCATCGCGGCCTGCGCGTCGTCGACCCCGACCTGGCCGTCGAGTCGCTCGCCGTCGGGACGAGCCCACTCACCGACCGCGAGCGCGACGTGCTGGTGTGCGCGGCCGCCGGCGGCACGGTCGCGGACATCGCGCGGGACACGTTCCTGTCCGAGGGGACCGTGCGGAACTACCTGTCGTCCGCGATGGGCAAGACGGGTGGCCGCACGCGGGCCGAGGCCGTACGGATCGCGCAGGAGAACGGCTGGCTGCTCGGTTGACCCTGTGCTCCCACGGGGACGCGCGAACGGCGCCAGACTGGTCGGCATGACTCTTCCCGCGCCCGACGAGCAGCCCCGTGACGCTGTCGGGACGCCGGGGGCCCGCGCGGCCGCCGGCCCCACCAGACCGGACCCGGACGACCCGACGTACGCCGACTTCCTCGACCAGGCGCGGTGGCTCCTCGAGCAGCAGCAGGCCCGGGGTTCGGCGTTCCAGCAGACCGCCGCCGCGCTCATCGGCTTCGCCGGCGTGCTCATCGCCCTGCTCGTGAGCGGCGACGTGGTCGGTGGCTCGGCGGCGTGGACGACCGTCTGGACGGCGGCGCGCGTCGCGGCGGTCCTCATCGCCCTGAGCGCGTTCGCGGCGATCGGCGCCCTGCTGCCGAGGTCGGTGCTGGGGGTCGCGACCGACGACACCGTCGAGGCGTGGGCGCTGTTCCGGCGCACCGGCGTGGCCGACCGTCAGACGGAGCGCTTCGCGCACATGCTGCTCGCCCCCGGCCCGGACGACCCGGTCGACGCCACGGCGTCCGCCACGCGCGCCGGT
>JAEWCA010000437.1 GCA_023390875.1 Actinomycetes bacterium | reverse complement strand
CCGCCGCCCCGTGCCGGACGGCCGCGAGCACGTCGGCCGCCGGGACCTCGGCCGGGACGACGAGCGCGACGTCCTCCTTGGCGACCGGGAACGGTGACACGGGCACCGCCTGCACGGGGTCGTGCGGCGCGTGCGCGAGCAGCACGTCCAGGTCGAGCTCGAACGCGACGGCCCGTGCGGGCAGGTGGTGCGCGGCGACGACCTTGGGGTGCAGCTCGCCCGCGTGCCCGACGAGCGTCCCGTCGGCCGTGCTCAGGCGCGCGCAGCGCCCCGGGTGCCACGGCGCGTGCCCGGTGTCCGCCGACGCGACCAGCGGCACGCCCACGATCTGCGCGACCTTCTCGGCCGCCGCGATCGCGTCCGTGTGGTCGGCCCGCCGGCCGGGACCCCACCAGCCGGACGGGAACACGTTCCCTGCGAGCACCCCGGCGACCCGGCGCGGCTGCGGCGGCACAGCCGCCTCGATGGCCGCGAGCTGGTCGTCCGTCGGCCGCACGCCGCCCGGGAGGCGGGGCGCGACGGGGGCGTCGGCCAGCGGGCGCGTGACGAGGCCGATCTCGAAGATCGCGACGTCCCCGACCCCGCGGGAGACGTTGCGCCGCGCGGTGTCGAGCAGCGTCACCAGCAGGTTCGTCCGCATGTACGGGTGCGCGTCCGAGAGCGGGTTGACCAGGCGCACCGCGCGCCGCCGCGCGTCGTCCGCGGGCAGCTCGAGCGCGTCGAGCTGCTCCGTCGAGACGAACGGGTAGCTCAGCACCTCGACGAGGCCCGCCTCGGCGAGCGCGCGCGCCACGGATCGCCGGATCCGCTGGCCGTCGGTGAGGCCGCGCCCGACGGGCGCGTCCGGGACGATGCTCGGGATCGCGTCGTAGCCGCGCAGCCGCGCGACCTCCTCGACCAGGTCCACGCCCACCACGAGGTCCGGCCGCCACGTCGGCGGCAGCACGGTCACGGTGCCGTCGACGACGTCGCCGACCTCGCAGCCGATCTCGGTGAGCGTCTCGATCACCTCGTCGGCCGTGTACGGGACACCGACCAGGCGCGCCGGCAACGTGACGTCGAGCGTGATCGGCGCGGGCGCCGTCGTCCGGTCGACGTCCGTCAGCACGTGGTCGGCGACCCCGCCGCCGTGCTCCGCGAGCAGCGCGACGACCCGGGCGACGGCCACGCGCGGCAGCTGCGGGTCGACGCCGCGCTCGAACCGCTTGGCGGCCTCGCTCGACAGCTTGTGGCGGCGCGCGGTGCGGGCGACCGTGATCGGGTCGAAGTGCGCGGCCTCGATCAGCAGGTCGGTCGTCTCCGGGCCGACCTCGCTGTCCCCACCGCCCATGACGCCCGCGAGCCCGATGGCCCGCGACGCACGCGCGCCGCCCGGGCTGTCGGTGATGAGCAGGTCCTCCGGGTCGAGCGCCCGGTCGACGTCGTCGAGCGTGCGCAGCCGCTCCCCCGGCGCCGCACGCCGCACGACGATCGGTGCGGAGACCTTCGCCAGGTCGTAGGCGTGCAGCGGCTGCCCGAGGTCGAGCATCACGTAGTTCGTGACGTCGACCGCAAGGCTGATCGGCCGCATGCCGGCCTGCGTGAGGCGGCGCTGCATCCACTGCGGCGACGGGTCGTTCGCCCGCACGCCCCGGACCACCTGCGCGACGAACCGGTCCGCGCCCGGCACGCCGTCGATGGGAGCCGCGTCGTCGATCTCGACCGCGAACCCACCGGCCGCGGGTGCCCGCTCGGCGTCCGAGGCCAGACCACGATCCGTGAACCGGGCCCCCGTCGAGTGCGCGTACTCGCGCGCGACACCGCGCATCGAGAAGCAGTACCCGCGGTCGGGCGTCACGTTGATCTCGAGCACCTCGTCGCCGAGGCCCAGGAGCTCGCGCGCGTCGGTGCCGACGGGCGCGTCGATGCCGAGCGTCGAGAGCACGATGATCCCGGCGTGGTCGTCGCCCAGCCCGAGCTCGCGCGCGGAGCAGATCATGCCGTCGGACACGTGCCCGTACGTCTTGCGGGACGCGATCGGGAACGGCCCGGGCAGCACCGCACCGGGCAGCGCGACGACGACCCGGTCGCCGACCACGAAGTTGTGCGCGCCGCAGACGATGCCCCGCGGCGAGCCACCCTCCTCGTTGTGCTCCGGGCCGACGTCGACGCGGCACCAGTTGATCGTCTTGCCGTTCTTCTGCGGCTCGGGCGTCAGCTCGACGACCTCACCGACCACGAGCGGACCGGTGACGGCGGCGGCGTGGATCGCCTCCTCCTCCAGGCCGACGCGCACCAGGTCCGCGGCGAGCTGCTCGGCGGTGAGGCCGGCGGGCAGGTCGACGTGCTCGGCGAGCCACGTCAGGGGGATGCGGGGCATCAGATCTCCGTCCCGAACTGCGTGGAGAAGCGCACGTCGCCCTCCACCATGTCGTGCATGTCGGCGATGCCGTGGCGGAGCATGAGCGTGCGCTCGATGCCCATGCCGAAGGCGAAGCCGGAGTAGACGTCGGGGTCGACCCCCGTGGCGCGCAGGACGTTGGGATTGACCATGCCGCAGCCACCCCACTCGATCCAGCCGGGTCCGCCCTTCTTCTGCGGGAACCACAGGTCCATCTCGGCGCTCGGCTCGGTGAACGGGAAGAACGACGGGCGCAGGCGCGTGCGGGCGTCCGGGCCGAAGATCGCCTGCGCGAAGTGGTCCAGCGTGCCCTTGAGGTGCGCCATCGTGAGGCCCTTGTCGATCGCGAGGCCCTCGACCTGGTGGAACACGGGCGTGTGCGTCGCGTCGAGCTCGTCGGTGCGGAAGACCTTGCCCGGGCACGCGATGTACACGGGCAGCTCGCGTTCGAGCAGCGTGCGCGCCTGGACCGGCGACGTGTGCGTCCGCAGCACGAGACCCGACTCGGCACCCGCACCGGCGTCGACGAAGAACGTGTCCTGCATCTGCCGCGCCGGGTGGTCCACGCCGAAGTTGAGCGCGTCGAAGTTGAACCACTCGGCCTCGAGCTCGGGTCCCTCGGCGATCTCCCAGCCCATCGCGACGAAGATGTCGGCGATGCGCTCCTGCAGCGTCTCGAGCGGGTGACGCGCGCCGACCGGACGACGGTCGACAGGGAGCGTCACGTCGACGGCCTCGTCGACGAGCACGCGCGCGTCACGCTCGGCCTCGAGCACCGCCTGACGCTCCGCGAGAGCCGCGTTGAGCCGGCCACGGGCCGCGCCGAGCAGCCGCCCGGCGGTGCCCTTGTCGGCCGGGGCGAGACCGCCGATGGCCCGGTTCGCGAGCGCGATCGGGCTGTGCTCCCCGAGGTGGGCGAGCCGCGCCTGCTTGAGGCCGTGGAGGTCGGTCGCGGCGTCGAACGCCTTGAGCGCGGCCTCCACGGCGGCGTCGATGCCGGGCTCGTCGAGCGGGGACAAGGGGGTGTCGTCGGACATCCGGACCTTCCAGGGGAGGTTGCGGGCGACCCGGCCGCGCGTCCGCACGGCTGCAGGTCGTGGCCGGACGCGAGCGCCCGGCCAGCAGGGCAGTCTACTGGCGCCCGTCCCTGGGCCCGGTGCGCCGTCCACCGGCGACGACGCCGGCGGACCTGCTCACGTG